>NZ_FNBX01000015.1 GCF_900102485.1 Desulfovibrio legallii
AGGCTGAATCGTGAAATTCGGCGGCGAACGCGGGTGGTGGGGAGCTTTCCCGATGGGCACGCGGCCTTAATGCTGGTAGCGGCCCGGCTGCGCTATATGGCGGGCCAGAAATGGGGCACACAGCGGTATCTGTGCATGTCCAGGGAGGAAGCAGAATAGCGTCGGCGCTGTCACGGCCCTTGCAGCCGCGGCATCTTTGAATGTACCGCTCGCAAGGCCCGCGCCAGCGCCTTAAGGCAGACCCAAAAATCCTGACCACGCGGGCCGCTACGAAATGTGCGAAAAATTCTGGACACTACCGTTTTGGGCGCGCCGCCGGCCGCCCCGCGCCTGCGGCCACGCCACAGCAGATCCGCGAGGCTGCCGCGCGCCTTGCCGCGGCGGCCGTTGCCGCGCCGGCGGCCGTCTTGCAAAGCGTGGGTTCGGCCCCCGATGGCCTGGCCGCCGTGCAGATCCCCGCCCGGCGGCAACACTACGGGGCCAATGTTCTGGCCGTGAAAAACCGGGACGGCCTGGGGCGGCGGCTGTGCCGCTCCTTCATCAATCCTTTCAGCGCGGTGCTGCTGGTGCTGGCCTGCGTTTCCTTCATTACGGACTACCTGCTGGCCGCCGCCGGGGAGAAAGACCTTACCGCCGTGCTCATCGTGGCGGGCATGGTGCTGGCGAGCGGCACGCTGCACTTTGTGCAGGAGGCGCGCTCCGGCAACGCCCTGGCCCGGCTGGAGGGCATGGTCAAAACCACCATCGCCGTGCTGCGCGAGGGCCGGGAACGGGAGCTGCCCATTGCCGCCCTGGTGGTGGGCGATGTGGTGCGCCTGGCCGCGGGGGACATGATCCCTGCGGACATGCGCGTCGTCAAAGCCAAGGATCTGTTTGTGAGCCAGGCCTCCCTGACCGGCGAAAGCGGCCCGGTGGAGAAATTTGCCCAGGCCCTGCCGGCAGATCCGGCGCGCCAGAGCCCTCTGGATTGCGACAATCTGGTTTTTCTGGGCAGCAACGTGCTGAGCGGCGCGGCCCACGGGGTGGTGCTGGCCGTGGGCGGGGCGACTCTGTTCGGTTCGCTGGCCCGGCAGCTTTCGGTCACGGCAGCGCCCACCAGCTTCGACACGGGGCTTACCTCCGTTTCCTGGCTGTTGCTGCGGCTTATGGCCTGCATGGCGCCGGTGGTTTTTCTCCTCAACGGCCTGACCAAGGGCGATTGGGTGGAGGCCGCCGTCTTCGCCCTTTCCGTGGCCGTGGGCCTGACGCCGGAGATGCTGCCCACGGTGGTTTCGGCCAACCTGGTGCGCGGGGCCGTGTTTATGGCCCGCAAAAAGGTCATTGTCCGCCGTCTCAACGCCATCCAGAACCTGGGGGCCATGGACGTGCTCTGCACGGACAAGACCGGCACCCTGACTCAGGACAGGATCATTCTGGAATATTCCCGGGATATTCACGGTAACGACGACGATAACGTGCTGCGCTGCGCCTTCCTCAACAGCTGGCTGCAGACGGGCCTCAAAAACCTGCTGGACGCGGCCGTGGTGAGCCACGCCGAAGAAAAACGCATGCAGGACCTGCGCCAGGGCTGCCGCCTGGTGGACGAAATGCCCTTTGATTTCAGCCGTCGGCGCATGAGCGTGGTGGTGGAGAACCAGGGCGGCAACCGCCAGATCATCACCAAGGGCGCGCTGGAAGAGATGCTGGGGGTCTGCGCCTGGGCGCGGGACAAAGGCGCAGACGTGCCCCTGACCCCGGAACTGCGGCGGGAGATCGCGGCCCATGTGCGCCGCTGCAATGCCGACGGCCTGCGGGTGGTGGCCGTGGCCGTGCGCGCTGTGGAGGCTGCGCCCCGCGCCTATACGGTGGCGGACGAGCGGGAGATGACCTTGCTGGGCTTTCTGGCTTTTTTGGATCCGCCCAAGGAATCGGCCGCCAGAGCCGTGAGCGCGCTGGAGGCGCACGGCGTGCGCGTCAAGGTGCTGACCGGCGATAACGACGCCGTAACCCGCAGCGTCTGCCGCCAGGTGGGCCTGCCCGACCGCCGGGCGCTGCTGGGCGCGGATCTGGAAGGCATGGACGCCGCGGCGCTGAGCCGGGCGGTGGAAGAGGCGGACATTTTCGCCAAGCTGAACCCGCTGCAAAAGGCCCGCATTGTCGCCTGCCTGCGCGGCAACGGCCATGTGGTGGGCTTCATGGGCGACGGCATCAACGACGCCCCGGCCATGAAAAATGCGGACGTGGCCGTTTCTGTGGATACGGCCGTGGACGTGGCGCGGGAATCGGCGGGCGTCATTCTGCTGGAAAAAGACCTCACCGTGCTGGAAGCCGGGGTGATGGAAGGCCGCCGCACCTACGTCAATATCCTAAAGTATATCAAAATCACCGTGAGCTCCAATTTCGGCAACATGCTCTCTGTGCTTACGGCCAGCCTTCTGCTGCCTTTTTTGCCCATGACGCCCCTGCAGATCCTGGTGCTCAACCTGCTCTACGATCTTTCCTGCACGGCCATGCCCTGGGACAACGTGGATGCGGATATGCTGGCGCGCCCCAGCGTCTGGAACCGTGGGGGCATCCAGAGCTTCATGCTCTGGTTCGGGCCTGTCAGCTCGTTGTTCGACCTTTGCACCTTTGCCCTGTTGTTCTGGGTCATCTGCCCGGCGGCCATCGGGGGCGGCTGGGCCGGGCTGGACCCTGGCGGGCGCGCGGCCTTTGCCGCCCTGTTCCAGGCGGGCTGGTTTGTGGAATCCATCTGGACCCAGAGTCTGGTGCTGCACATGCTGCGCACGCCGCGGGCCCCCCTGCTGCAAAGCCGCGCCGCCTGGCAGGTGAGCCTGCTGACCTTTCTGGGCGTGGCCGTGGGCACGGCCATCCCCTTTGCCTCCCTGGGGCGCTGGCTGGAAATGAGCCCGCCGCCCGCCGCCTTTTTCCCCTGGTTGCTGGCCGTGCTGGTCGGTTACCTCGGCCTGGTCAGCGTGGTGAAGCTGCGCTATGTGCGGCGTCAGGCCTGGCTGTGAGGTCTTGCAGCCGTATTTTACAAAAATATAACCTTGCAGCTGGAGGCAACACTATGGTTTTTCGTCTGCGTCAGACCCTTTCCCTGCTTTTGTCGTTGGCCGCTCTGGCTTTACTGCCCTCGGCCCCGGTGCGGGCCGCCGACGGGGCCGCGCCGCGCCTGGAGCTGCCCGCGCCGGATAAAAGCGGCGGCCTGCCGCTCATGCAGGCCCTGGCCCAGCGCCGTTCCACCAAGCGCGGCTTCAGCGGCGCGCCCTTGCCGCCGCAGCAGTTGAGCGACTTGCTCTGGGCCACCTGGGGCGTTAACCGGGCGGACGGCCGCCGCACCGCGCCTTCGGCCATGAACCGGCAGGAGGTGGAGGTTTTTGTGGCCCTGCCGGACGGCGTGTGGCGTTACGATCCCGCCCACATTCTGGTCCGGGTGCTGGAGGGCGACAAGCGCGGGGCCATGGGCGGCGGCTCCCTGACCTTGCTTTACGCGGCCCCGGCCGCCAGCCAGTGGTCGGGCATGCATGTGGGTTCGCTCTATCAGAATGCCGGGCTTTACTGCGCTTCCGTCGGGCTGGGCAGCTATGTGCACGCCTCAGGCCTGCACGCCCTGGACGGGCAGCTGCCCCTGCCCGAAGGCTGGCGCGTGCTGATCGTCCAGACGGTGGGCGTGACGCAGTAGCGGCCTTGCCGCATATTGCGCTTGGACTGTAGTGCCGCGCCGGAGATGGCGGCCTGCAGGCGACGGCAACGCCCATGGACGGAGCCGGCTTCAGGCCAGCGCCTTGCCGCGGGCGGCACAGCGGCGGCAGGCGCGGTAAAGCGAGCGCCCCGCGCGGCCTGGCGCAAAAAAGCCCTTGCGCGGGGAACGCAAGGGCTGGGGACGGGGCCGAACCGCGCTGGCAGGCGGCCCAACCCGGAGGCGGGGCGGCGGGGCGCGGGTCGGCGTGCGCTCCGCCGCACCAGTAGGGCAGATTACCTTTGAAAATAGGCGTTCTGCAAAGTTTACGGCACGCTCGTTTCGGCGCTTGCCAGCGCAAATAAATTGCGCTTGCGCCGCCACGGCGGGCGTCTGCTCACGCAGCCGCCAGGGCATTTCAATTTTGAAACGCCCTGGCGGCCTCTGCGCTCAGAACCTACGGATAGAGGCCCGTGGGCATTTCCGCCATATTGATCATGATGTTCTTCTGCTGGGTGTAGTGCTCCAGGATGACCTTATGGGTCTCCCGGCCGAGGCCCGATTCCTTATACCCGCCGAAGGGCGCGCCCGCCGGGATGCTGTTGTAGGTGTTCACCCACATGCGGCCCGTTTCAATGGCGCGCGAGACGCGCAGGGCGCGGTTGATGTCGCGGGTCCAGACAGCGCCGCCCAGGCCGTAGATGCTGTCGTTGGCCATGGCGATCACTTCTTCTTCGCTCTTGAATTTGATGACCACGGCCACGGGGCCGAAGATTTCGTCCTGGGCCACGCGCATCTTGTTGTTCACGTTGCCGAGCAGGGTAGGCCGCATGAAGCAGCCCTTGGCCAGGGGGCCGTCGGTAAGGCGTTCGCCGCCGCACAGCACCGCGGCACCTTCGGCCTTGCCCTGTTCCACGCACATGAGGATGGCCTTGAGGTGGGATTCGTAGATCTGCGCGCCCATCTGCGTGTCGGGCTCCCAGGGCAGGCCCACCTTCACGCGGTTAAAGCGCTCCACGGCTTCGGCCACGAATTTGTCGTAAATGTCCTCATGCACAAAGACGCGCGAACCAGCGCAGCAGACCTGCCCCTGGTTGAAGAGGATGCCCAGCTGCAGGCCGTCCATGGCCATATCCCACTGGCAGTCGGGGAAGAAAATGTTGGCGGATTTGCCGCCCAGTTCCAGCGTGGAGGGGATGATGCGCTTGGCCGCGGCCAGGCCCACGTTGCGCCCCACGTCGGTGGAGCCGGTGAAGGCCAGCTTGCGGAAGCCGGGGTGCTCCAGCATGTACTGGCCGGAGCGCGAACCGCGCCCGGTCACCACGTTGAACACGCCCTTGGGCAGGGTGTCGCCCAGCAGACGGGCCAGCTCCAGCACGGAAAGGGACGTGTGGTTGGAAGGCTTGAACACCGTGCAGCAGCCCGATGCCAGCACCGGGGCCAGCTTCCAGGCGGCCATGAGGAAGGGGAAGTTCCACGGCACAATTTGGCCTACCACGCCGATGGGCTCGCGCAGCACCAGGGAAAGGGTGTTGCCGTCCAGCAGGGTGGCGCTGCCTTCCTCGGTGCGCACGGCCCCGGCGAAGTAGCGGAAGTGATCCGCCGCCATGGGGATGTCCACATTGAGGGTTTCGCGGATGGGCTTGCCGTTGTCCAGGGTTTCCACCATGGCCAGGTGTTCTTTATTGGCGTCAATGATGTCGGCAATGCGCAGGAGCAGGTTGGCGCGCTCAATGGGGTCAACCTTCTTCCAGGTCTGCCAGGCGGCGGTGGCGGCTTTGACGGCGCTGTCCACGTCTTCCTTGGTGGCTTCGGCGCAGGCGGCCAGGCGCTCGCCGCTGGCTGGGCAGAAGGTCTCAAAAAGGCCGCCGTCCGAGGCGGGACGCCACTCGCCGTTAATGTAGAGGCCGTACTGATCCTGCAGTTTAGGTTTTTGCATTTTTTACTCCTCTGTTGCATTGATATGTATGAGGTATGCAACGGCACAGGCTTACTGCTTGTACCGCGTATAAGCAAGTGGAAGATAGCTTTATAACTGCTATGTTCTAAAAATGAACACAATTGTGAAATGTTTTACCTGCAATAATCACTCTCTTTAAAAAAATAGTGACACTACTACTTTCCATGCCTGCTGTACTAAACGCAAGAATGGCAAAAAGTGCAAGCGCATCACGCTCTGTATGCACATCAGGACGTAGTATTAAAAAAAGATATGCTATTCTGGGGGGATGGGCTTTTTCATGTGGGGATGTTGTCATACCACTGCCGCGCGCCCCGGAAAGCGCGGGCAAAAATTGGGTTCGGATAAAACATATCAATATGATATGTTATAAGCGGCTGGCGGTCAACCGCGCCGCGGCGAGAGAGGTTTTTGCCCGTACAGCGGGTTGTGTGCTTCAGGAGTTATGCGCGTCAGGCGCGGCAAATGGATTTCGTGGCATGTGGGCGGACCAGAACCATCGGCAGGGGTTTTGCCCCGCAGGCCTTTATGCGCGCGGCGCCATGCCTCGCGGCGCAGCGGGCGGTACAGGGTGCCATGGCCGTGGGGCGGACCCACAGATGTGGGGAACATTGCCAAGTGATAAGGCAGGGCGCCATGGCCGTGGGGCGGACAGCGGGAATGCGGGCCGCAGGCGGTTGCAGGCGCAAAAAAAGCGCCGGGCCAAGGCCCGACGCCATGTGTGCTTCGTTGTGCGCCGGGGCTATTCGCCGCCCCGGCTCTTCTGGTGTTCGGCCATGACCTTTTCCGCCACGGGTTGGGGGGCCTCCTCATAGTGGTCGAATTCCATGGTGAAGAAGCCCTGGCCGCCGGTCATGGAGCGCAGGTCCGGCGCATAGCGCAGCACTTCGCTCATGGGCACATGGGCCTTGATTTCCGTGGTGCCGCCCTGGGAATCCGAGCCCAGCACCTTGCCCCGGCGGGAGGAAAGATCGCCGATAACGTCGCCCATGCTTTCATCCGGCACGGAAACGGTAAGCAGCACAATGGGCTCCAGCAGCACGGGTTTGAGGCTTTCCATGGCTTTTTTGAAGGCCAGGGAGCCCGCCACCTTGAAGGCCATTTCGGAGGAATCCACCGTGTGGTAGCTGCCGTCGTAAACTTTGACGCGGAAGTCCACCACCTGGCAGCCGGCCAGAAAGCCGCGGGCCGCCGCCTCCTGAACGCCCTTGTCGATGGCCGGGATATACTGGCGGGGGATGACGCCGCCCACGATGGCGTCTTCAAAAATATAGCCCGAACCGCGCGGCAGGCCTTCCATCTCTATCCAGCAGTCGCCGAACTGGCCCCGGCCGCCGGATTGCTTTTTGTGGCGGCCCTGCACCTGGCATTTGCCGCGCACGGTTTCGCGGTAGGGCACCTTGGGCGTTTTGAGCACAATGTCCACCTTAAAGCGGCGTTTGGCCTTTTCCACCGAGAGCTCAATGTGCAGCTGGCCCATGCCGGAGATCAGAATGTCGCCGTTTTCCTCGTCGCGGCCCAGGCGCAGGGTGATGTCTTCGTCCAGCAGGCGCTGCATGGCGGCGTAGACCTTGTCTTCCTCGCCTTTCTCTTTGGGGGCCAGGGCGTAGGTAATGAGCTGCGGGGGCAGTGCGGGCATGGGCAGGGTAAAGGGGGCCTTTTCATCGCAGAGGGTATCGCCGGTGCGGGTGTTTTTGAGCTTGGCCACGGCCACCAGCGCGCCGGGCCCCACGGGCTCCTTGCAGGGGGTCTGGGTTTTGCCCAGCAGGTAGAGCAGGCCGCCCAGGCGTTCGCCCTCGCCGCTGCGGACATTTTTGAGGTTCATGTCGCCGCTGAGCGTGCCGGAGAGCACGCGCAGCAGGGAAAGCTGCCCGGCAAAAGGATCCGCCAGGGTTTTGAAGACAAAGCAGGCCGCCGGAGCTTCGGGATCCGGGGCGCGCTCCGCGCCGTCCGCGCCCACAAAGGCGGGGCGGTCCAGGGGGGAGGGCAGCAGGGCCTCAATGGCCGCCAACAGGGCCTTGCCGCCTTTGTTTTCCAGAGCGGCGCAGGCCAGCACCGGGGTCAGCTCGCCTTTGAGCACGCCCGCGCGCAGGCCGGTACGCAGATCTTCCGGGCTGAGGCTGCCTTCCTCCAGGTATTTTTCCATGAGTTCTTCGTCGCTTTCGGCAATGTTCTCAATGGCCACATCGCGCAGCAGGGTCACGTCGTCGGCCAGGGCGGCGGGGATGTCCGCTTCGGCCGTGGCACCGTCGGGGCCAAACATGTGCGCCCGGCCCGCGAGCACGTCGGCCATGCCCACCAGGGTTTCGCCCTGGCGGATGGGCAGCTGCAGGACCACGGGCTTGACGCCCAGGGCGGTCAGACCGTCAAAGGCCATCTGAAAGTCGGCCCGGTCGCGGTCCATCTTGTTGATGACCATCAGGGCGGGCAGCCCGGCGGCGCGCGTCATGCTCCAGAATTTTTTGGTCAGGGGGCGCACGCCGTCCACGGCGTCCAGCACGAAGACCACGGCGTCCACGCCCATAAGCAGGCATTCCATATCGCCCGTAAAATTGCCGTCACCGGGAATATCCAGCAGGAAATGGCGGTTTTTGTTCCAGAGGTAGGTGGCGCAGGTTGGCTGCACCGAACCGCGGCGGCGCACTTCTTCGGGTTCGTAGTCCAGGCAGGTGGTGCCTTCTTCAATGGCGCCCATGCGGCTTACGGCCCCGGCGTTGAAGAGCAGCATTTCCGCCAGGGACGTTTTGCCGCAGCCGCCGGTGCCGACGAGTGCGAAGGTGCGTTGCATTTCCAGTGGAGTAGGCATGGTGTTCTCCCTTGCTAAGCGATGTGGCGGGCGCGTCGGGCGCTGGCCGGATGTACGGAAACAAAGGGCGAGGCGTATCCTCCTGAAAAAACGGCTCAAACTTATGGATCAGCGGGGTCGTGCCCGGCCGGGCAAAGGCCGGGGCGCGCGGCCGAGGCCGTGGCGGGGGATCTCGCCCCGTCTGGCCCATTGTCTTGTACCCTACAGGGTTGCCGCCAGAAAGGGAAGGGGGCCCGCCCTGAGGCGGTGCGGGCGGCCGCCCTGTTCAGCCCTTGGCGCGGCGGGAAAAGCGCGGCACGGACATGTGGCAGACCCCCCGCCCCGTGCGCCGGGCAAAGTGCTGGTGGTAGGGCTCCGCCGGGTAAAAGGGCCCGGCGGGCAGCACCTGGGTGGTCACGGCGTAGCCCAGGCCGCGCAGCTCGTCCAGCAGGCGCAGGGCCACGGCCTTCTGGTCCGCATCCAGCCAGAACACAGCGGAGCGGTACTGCTCCCCCACGTCCGGGCCCTGGCGGTTGCGCTGGGTGGGGTCGTGGATTTCAAAAAAGCGGCGCAGGATCTGCTCATAGCTGATTGCGGCCGGGTTGAAAGTCAGGCGCACGGCTTCGGCATGGCCCGTTTCCCCTGAGCAGACCTCTTCATAGCTGGGCTCGGCTGTGTGCCCGCCCGTGTAGCCGGACTGCGCCGTGCAGACCCCAGGCAGGCGGCCCAGGGCGTCTTCCACGCCCCAGAAGCAGCCCCCGGCCACCACGGCCACGCCCGTGCAGGCAGGATCCGCGTTTTGCAGGCCTGCCTCGGCTGCCCCGTGCGGGGCGGCGGCCACAGCGGGCGCTTCTTCGCCGGCGGGCACAAAGTGCAGGGAGAGGGAGTTGACGCAGTGCCGGGTGTTTTTGGGGGTAAAGCCCTCGCCCGCAAACACATGGCCCAGGTGGCCGCCGCAGCGGGCGCAGACGATTTCCGCGCGGTGGCCGTCCGCATCGGGCTGGCGGCGCACGGCCCCGGGCAGGGTGTCGTCAAAGCTGGGCCAGCCGCTGCCGGAGTCGAATTTGTCTTCAGCGCGGAACAGGGGCGTGCCGCACTGGCGGCAGCAGTAGCGGCCCGGCGCGGCCGTGTGGACATAAGCCCCGCTGAAGGGCGGTTCTGTAGCCTTGTGCAGCAATACGGCGGTTTCTTCCGGGGAGAGGGGGGGCAGGGTCTTCATGGGGCAGTCTCCTCATAGCCGTGGGGGTGGCTTTTGTGCCAGGCCCAGGCCGCGGCGATGACGCTTTCCACCTCGGCGCGGGCGGTCCAGCCCAGGATCCGGCGGGCGCGTTCCGGCGCGGCCACCAGGCGGGCGGGGTCGCCGGGCCGCCGGGGGCCGATCTTCACGGGGATGTCCCGGCCGGTGACGCGGCGGGCCGCGTCGATCATTTCCCGCACGGAAAAGCCCCGTCCGTTGCCCAGGTTGCAGACCACGCTTTCCCCGCCGGCGCGCAGGTAGCGCAGGGCGCGGCAGTGGGCGTCGGCCAGCTCCAGCACGTCCAGGTAGTCGCGGATGCAGGTGCCGTCAGGGGTGGGGTAGTCGTCGCCGTAGACGGTGACATGGGGCCGCAGGCCCAGGGGCACCTGCAGGATGATGGGCACCAGGTGGCTTTCGGGCCGGTGGTCTTCGCCCAGACTGCCGTCGGGCCAGGCCCCGGCCACGTTAAAGTAGCGCAGGGTTACGGCGCGGATGCCGTGGGCCAGCCCCACCCAGTGGGTCATGCTCTCCATAATGCGCTTGCTTTCCCCATAGGGATTGGTGGGCGCAAGGGGCGCGTCCTCCGGGATGGGCACGGCGGCGGGCTCGCCGTACACGGCGGCGGAGGACGAAAACACGAGCTTGTCCGCCCCGTGGCGCAGCATGGCCTCCAGCAGCACCTGCATGCCGTGGATATTGTTGTTGAAGTAGGGCAGGGGGCGCTCCACGCTTTCCCCCACCAAAGACCAGGCCGCAAAATGCAGCACGGCTTCTACCTTGTGGCGTTGAAAAATGGTGTCCAGTTGGGCGGGATCACGCATGTCGCCCACATACAGGGGCACGCCTGCGGGCACCGCCGCCCGGTGCCCGGTGCGCAGGTTGTCCAGCACCACGGGGTCTTCGCCGTGCGCCAGCAAAAGCCGCACGTTGTGAGAGCCGATGTAGCCCGCGCCGCCGCATACCAGTATGGCCATACCTTTTCCTTTTCTTGCCTGACATTGCCCCGGCCGGTGCGGGGCCTGGGAACATTTTGCCCCGGCGCGCCGCCTTTGACAAGAGCGCGCTGCAGGCGGGCAGGGCAAAATAGGAACAGTTCCGAAATTTCTGCTTGACACGCCGTCGGGCAAACCTTATTAAAAAGCTATGTTGAAGCGGAAAACCTCCATATGCGTCATCCTGCTCATGGCCCTGCTTGCGCTGGGCCGGGTGCAGCCCGTCTTTGCCGACGGGTGCGGTCAGGCCGCGCCTGCGGCGGTGGGCTGCCTGATGGGCGATGCCGCGCCGCTTGCCGCCTGCTGTGCCGCAGCCATGCATGGGGGGTGGGGCGCGTCAACCGTTGCGGACGGCGCTGGCGCCGCCCACACGGGTCACGCCAACGACGCGCCCGCCCCCGCAGGGCATGCCTGCGCCGCGCAGCTCTGCCTGCAGCTTTCCGCTTCCATCCTGCCGCAAACGCTGACCGTGGCCACGCCGCCTCCGGCGGCGGAGCGCCTCGCGGTTTCCGGCGTCAGCGTCCTTCCTTCCCGTCTTGGCGACAATCTCTTCCGTCCTCCCCGTCTGACCACCTCCAGGGGATAGTGCCCGGCCTGCGGTCTTGCGCCGTCTTCGGACGGCCTGAGCGCCCGCGCCCGGCCGCTGTCCCTCCGGGCCGGTCTTGCGTCGCGCCGTGCGCGCCGCATCCCGGCATGCGATCCATGACCCTGTGCGGCAACCTTCGCCCGCGTCCGTTCCTGCGGCGCAGCGGCCTGGTTGCGTGGATTGAACCAGAGGTGGTGTTTTATGGATACTCCGCGAGTAAACGTCGCGTTGGCGCTTGTGCTGGCGTTCTGGCTTTCCGCCTGCTCGCTTGCGCCGGACTACCAGCGTCCGGCGGCCCCCATGCCGTCCGCGGTGACGGAGGCGGGCTACGGCCCCGACGCCGCGGCCCGGGCTCCGGGGCAGACTGTGGATATAACGGCCCCGGGCTGGCGTGACTTCTTTAAGGACGCGCAGCTGCAGGCGCTGCTGGACGAAGGCCTGCGCCGCAACCGCGACCTGAAGCTGGCCGTGCTGGCCGTGGCCGAAGCCCGCGCCCAGTACGGCGTGCAGCGGGCCGAGCGCCTGCCCCAGCTCAGCCTGGACGGCAGCGATACGGTTTCCGGCTCCTTTTATGACCAACCCAAGGACAAGTTCGCGCCCATGCTGACCATTCCGGCTTTTGAGCTGGATTTCTTCGGCAGGGTGAAAAACCTGAGCGGCGCGGCCCTGGAGCGTTACCTCGCCAGCGAGGAAGCGGCCAGAGCGGCGCAGATCAGCCTGGTGGCGCAGATAGCCCAAAGCTGGGCGGATTTGCGCCTGGCCAAGGAAAGCCTGCAGCTGGCCCGCAAAACCGTGCAGAGCTGGGAGGCCTCCTACGCCTTTATGGGGAACCGGCTGCGTTCCGGCCAGGCCTCCGTGCTGGAGCTGGAGCAGGCCCGCGGCGCGGCGGCTTCGGCCAGGGCGGCTTTGGCCCAGCAGGAGCAGGAAGCCGTGCGGGCCGCCAATGCCCTTTCCCTGCTGCTGGGCAGCTTTGAAAAACGGGATCTGCCCCCGGCCGCGCCCCTGGCGGAACAGGCCACGGCGCCCCTGCCGGAGAGCCTCTCCTCCTCCGTGCTGCTGCGGCGGCCCGACGTGCTGGAAGCCGAACATAATCTCAAGGCCGCCAATGCGGACATTGGCGCGGCGCGGGCGGCCTTCTTTCCCATCATCAGCCTTACGGGCAGCGCGGGCTATGCCAGCGGCGCGCTGGCGAGCCTGTTCGACGGCGCGGCCTCGGTCTGGACCTTTGTGCCGCGTCTGGTCCTGCCCATTTTTACGGCGGGGCGCAACAAGGCCAACCTGGATCTGGCCGAGGTGCGGAAAGAAAGCTCCGTGACGACCTACGAAAAAACCCTGCAGACGGCCTTCCGCGAGGTGGCGGATGCGCTCATGACCCGGCGTTATTATGCCGGGCAGCTGGCCGCGCAGCAGGAATACCTGGCCGCGCAGCGCCGGGTGCTGGCCCTGGCCTCCGGCCGCTACGCCAGCGGGACCATCAGTTACCTGGAGGTGCTGGACGCGCAGCGCACGGTCTATGCCGCCGAGCAGGCCCTGCTGACCATCCGGCGCAACCAGCTGGTTAACGACAGCAACCTTTACGCCGCCCTGGGCGGGGGCCTTGCGGCGCAAACCGCCGCCCCCGCCGCGCGGCCCTGACCAACCATACTGCAACAAATTATAAGGAAAACATCATGAATACCCGTACCTTCGCTTTCGCTTCCGCTCTGGCCCTGACCCTTGCCTTCGGCTTTGCCCCCGCCAACGCCTCTGCGGCGCAGGACATGGAGCACGCGGCCCACACTGCGGCCCCGGCCGCCGACATGGCCCAGGGCGGCCAGATGGAGGGCATGAACCACGCGCCCGACGCGGCCCGCGCCGGGCAGGTCTATACCGCCCAGGGCACACTGATGAGCGTGGACGCGGCCGCGCCCAAGGCCGTCATCAAGCACACGCCTGTGGCGGCCCTGGGCTGGCCGGCCATGACCATGGGCTTTGCCGTGGAGGACGCCGACCTGCTGGCGGGCCTCAAGCCCGGCGACGCCGTGCGCTTTGACTTCCGCATGGAAGGAACCAAGGCCGTCATCGTGGATCTGGAACGCCGCTAACCTGTCGCATCCGGCGCGCGGAGGGCGCTTTGTCCGTCCGCGCGCCGCAGAGGAATACGCCATGACTGCGAAAAATCTGCTGCTGGCCGCCGCACTGCTTGCGGGCGGTCTGGGCCTGGGCTACGCCCTCTGGGGGCAGGCCGGAGCCGGGGGAAAAGCGCCCGCTGTAAGCGCGGCCGCCGCGCCTGCGGGCGAGCGCAAGGTGCTCTACTGGTACGATCCCATGTATCCGGGCACGCACTTTGACAAACCGGGCAAATCGCCCTTTATGGATATGGATCTGGTGCCGCGCTACGCTGACGAAGGCGCGGGCGCGGGCGTGCGCATTGACCCCGTGCAGGTGCAGAACCTGGCCGTGCGCACGGAAAAAGTGCGGCGGGGGCGGCTGACCTTTACGCGGCAGGTGCCCGCCAACATCAGTTACAACCGCTACAGCATGGCCAAGGTGCAGCCCCGCGCCGAGGGCTTTGTGGAAAAAATCCGCGCCTATGCCGTGGGCGACGCCATTGCCCAGGGCGCGCCCCTGGCGGAAATCACCGTGCCCCAGTGGGCGGCGGACCAGAGCGAATACCTGCTGCTCAAGGCGCAGGGGGGCGACCCCGCCGTGGTGCGCGGCGTGCGCGAAAAGATGCGCCTGACGGGCATGCCGGAGGAAATGCTGGCCGCTGTGGACCGGACCGGCCGGGTGCAGACCCGCATGACCATCAAGGCCCCGGTGGCGGGCATCATTACCACCCTGGACGTCTACCCCGGCATGAACGTGGGCAAGGATACGACCATCGCCGTCATTGAGGGCACGGACCCCGTGTGGGTGACGGCCAACGTGCCGGAAAGCGACGTGCACCTGCTGGCGGGCAAGAGCCGCGTGCGCCTGAGCGTGGCGGCCTATCCGGACCGGGGGTTCCAGGCGGAATCCTTCACCCTGCTGCCCGATGCGGATCCGGCCACGCACACCGTGCCGCTGCGCCTCAGCGTGCGCAACCCGGAAGGCCTGCTCCGCCCCGGCATGACCGCCGGCATCAGCCTGCGCGGCAAGGGGGAGGAGGCCCTGCTCATCCCCACCCAGAGCCTTATTGATTTTGGCGAAGAGCAGCGCGTCATTGTGCGTGCGGCGGACGGAACCTTTGTGCCCCGCAAGGTGGCGGTGCTGCGTTCCTCCCGCGAGCAGACGGCGGTGGCCTCCGGCCTGGAAGAAGGCGAAGAGGTGGTGACTACAGGGCTCTTCCTCATCGATTCTGAGGCCAACCTGCGTGGTGCGCTGGAAAAAATGCGGGCCGACGCCGCCCCGGCGGCGGACAAGGCGCCCGAAGCGCAGCCTGCGCCGAAGGACAAGGCCGCCGCGGCTTCCGGCCATGCGCCGGAGGATAAGGCCGCCCCTGCGGCCGGCGGCAGTCAGGGGGCCGGCGGCGCGGCCTCCGGGAGGCAAGGATCATGATCGGTTCGCTTATCCGCGCCTGCGTGCGCAACCGTTTTTTTGTGCTGCTGGGGGCGGTGCTGCTGGCCGCCTGGGGGGCCTGGGCCGTGTACCACACGCCCGTGGACGCGCTGCCTGACCTCTCGGATACCCAGGTCATCATCCGGACGTCCTATCCGGGCAAGGCCCCCCAGCTGGTGGAGGATCAGATCACCTATCCCCTGACCACGGCCATGCTTTCCGTGCCGGGGGCTACGAGCGTGCGGGGCTATTCCTCCTTCGGCGATTCTTATGTTTACGTCATCTTTAACGACAATACGGACCTCTACTGGGCGCGCAGCCGCGTGCTGGAATATCTGAACCAGGTGCAGAGCCGCCTGCCCGACGGCGTGACGCCCTCTCTGGGGCCGGACGCCACGGGCATCGGCTGGATCTACGAATACGCCCTGGTGGACAAGAGCGGCAAGCACGACCTGGCCGAGCTGCGTTCCCTCCAGGACTGGATGCTCAAGTTTGAGCTGGCCGCCGTGCCCGGCGTGGCCGAAGTGGCTTCCGTGGGCGGCGTGGTCAGGGAATACCAGATCGTGGCGGACCCGGTGAAGCTCGCCCAGTTCGGCATCCCCCTGAGCGCCATAGCCTCCGCCGTGACCAAGGCCAACCAGGAAGCGGGCGGCTCCGTCATTGAGCAGGCCGAGGCCGAATATATGGTTCGCGCGGGCGGCTATCTGAAAAGCCTGGAGGATTTTCGCAAAATAGTGCTCAAAACCGCGGCCGACGGCACGCCCGTCTACCTGGAGCAGGTGGCGGCCGTCCGCCTGGGCCCGGAAATGCGCCGGGGCCTGGTGGAGCTCAACGGCCAGGGCGAGGTGGCCGGCGGCATTGTGCTGCTGCGTTCGGGCGAAAACGCCCGCGCGGTCATCGCCGCCGTGCGCGAAAAGCTGGCCGCGCTGCAAAAAAGCCTGCCGGAGGGGGTGGAAATCGTCACCACCTACGACCGCAGCCAGCTCATCCAGCGCGCCGTGGACAACCTTACGGACAAGCTCAAGGAAGAATTCCTGGTGGTGGCCGTGGTCTGCGTGCTCTTTCTGCTGCACCTGCGCTCGGCCATGGTGGCCGTGCTGGCCCTGCCCCTGGCCCTCTGCGCCGCGTTCATCGTCATGTACTATCAGGGCATCAGCGCCAACATCATGTCCCTGGGCGGCATAGCCATTGCCGTGGGGGCCATGGTGGACGCCTCCGTGGTTATGGTGGAAAACGCGCACCGCAAACTGCGCCGCTGGGAGGACGCCTCGCCGGGCGAGACGCTGAGCGACGCGCAACGCTGGGAAATCATCACCGACGCGGCGGTGGAGCTGGGCCCGGCCCTGTTCGTAAGCCTGCTGATCATCACCCTCTCGTTCATCCCCGTCTTTGCTCTGGAGGGGCAAGAAGGCAAGATGTTCCGCCCCCTGGCCCTGACCAAGCTCTACGCCATGGGCGCTTCGGCCCTGCTTTCCGTAACGGTCATTCCCGTGCTCACGGGCCTCTGGGTGCGCGGCAGGATTCCTTCGGAAGAAAAAAACCCCATCAGCCGGTTCCTCATCCACCTGTACAACCCGGCCATCCGCGCGGTTCTGCGCCGGCCCCGCCTTACCCTGGCCGTGGCCCTGCTGGCGCTGCTCTCCACGCTCTGGCCCCTTGCACGTCTGGGCGGCGAATTTCTGCCGCACATGGACGAGGGCGACCTGCTCTACATGCCCTCCACCCTGCCGGGCGTTTCCGTGGCTGAGGTGGGCCGCATTCTGCAGCTTACGGATAAAATGATCAAAACCGTGCCGGAGGTGGACACGGTCTTCGGCAAGGCGGGCCGGGCCGAAACGGCCACGGACCCCGCGCCGGTGGAAATGCTGGAAACCACCATTCGCCTCAAGCCGCGCGAACAGTGGCGCAAAGGCATGACCATCGACAAAATCATTGAGGAACTGGACGCCGCCGTGCGCCTGCCGGGCATGGCCAACCTTTGGGTGCCGCCCATCCGCAACCGCATCGACATGACCTCCACCGGCGTCAAAAGCCCCATTGCCGTCAAGGTTTCCGGGGCGGACATGGCGCAGATCGACGCCACAGCCCTGCAGGTGCAGCATGTGGCGGCCGCGGTGCCCGGCGTGGTCTCCGCCCTGGCGGAAAGCCTTACGGGCGGGCGCTACGTGGACGTGCGCGTCAACCGGGAACAGGCCGCCCGCTTTGGCATGAACGTGGCGGATGTGCAGCTCTTCATTTCTTCCGCCGTGGGCGGGGAAAAGATCGGCGAAACAGTGGAAGGCGTGGCCCGCTACCCCATCAACCTGCGCTACCCCCAGCAGTACCGGGACAGCGTGCCCGCCCTGCGCAGCCTGCCCGTGCTCACGCCTTCCGGGGAGCAGATTACCCTGGGCGACGTGGCGGACGTGCGCATGGCTTCCGGCCCCACCATGCTCAAGAGCGAGCAGGCGCGCCTGGCCGGCTGGGTGTACATAGACGCGCGCGGGCGGGACATGGTTTCGGTGGTGCGCGACCTGGACAAGGCCATCCGGGAGCAGATCCAACTGCCCGCCGGGGTGAGCGTCTCCTTCACCGGCCAGTACGCCATGCTGGAGCGGGCCACGGAGCGGCTGAGCCTTATGGTGCCCGCCACGTTGCTGATCATCTTCCTGCTGCTCTATATGGAGTTCAGGAGCGTGAGCGAATCCCTGCTCATTATGCTCTGCCTGCCGTTCTCACTGGTGGGCGGGGTGTGGTTTATGTACCTTATGGGCTATGCCCTCTCCGTGGCCACGGGGGTGGGCTACATTGCCCTGGCCGGGCTGGCCGCGGAATTCGGGGTGGTTATGCTCATCTACATCAAGCACGCCGTGGCGGAGCGCCCGGCCCTGGCTTCGCCCCAGACGGCCACCGCGGCGGAGCTGGACGCCGCCATCCACGACGGCGCGGTGCTGCGCGTGCGGCCCAAGGCCATGACCGCCGTGACCACCGTGGCGGGCCTGCTGCCCATCTTCTGGACGGCGGGCACGGGCTCGGAGATCATGACGCGCATCGCCGCGCCCATGTTCGGCGGCATGATCAGCGCGGCGGCTCTGTCCATGTTCATTCTGCCCGCAGCCTACAAACTGCTGCTGGCGCGCCGCCTGCTGCCGCGGGGCAAAGGCCCGGTGGCGTAAGCCCCCTGCGGCAAACGGCGCGGTGAACAAAAAAGGCCGGGGAACCTTCGGGTTTCCCGGCCTTTGCGGCGTAATAACGCAGCCGCCGCGGCGCTGCAGCTTCTTGACGCCGCCCCTAGGGCGTTGCAACTTTGAAATGCCCTAGGGGCTTGTGCGGGCAGACTTCCGCCGTGCAGGCGTAAGCGCACTGTATTTGCGCTGGCAAGCGCCGAAGCGAGCGTGCCGCAAACTTTGCGCATGCCTGTTCTCAAAGAGAAGCTGCTCTCCTGGCGGCTACAGCTTCTTGATGACGTCCTCGGCGAAGGATTCCACGGCGTCGGGGTCGTTCATGGCGTCGCCTTCCATTTTGAGGCCGTCGGCGATGATGGTGGCCCCCAGCTCCTTGGCGCGGTCTTCAATGGCGTTGACGGCCCCGCAGAAATGTTCGTACTCCCGGTCGCCGGAGGCAAAGGCGGCCACCTTGCGGCCCTTGAGGTTCATGCGGTCAAATTCGTCAAACAGAGGGGCGAAGTCGTCCTGCATTTCCAGGTCGTCCGTGCCCCAGGCCGAGCAGCCCATGAGCACGGCGTCGTAGCCGTCGGCCAGATTGTCCGCTGCGGCTTCGGCGGCGTTGAGCAGCGTAACGTCGTGCCCGGCCGCGCCGATCAGCTCAGCGAGCTTCTGGGCGATGCTTTCCGTGTTGCCCGTGCTGGAACCATAAAGAATCAGAACCTTGCTCATGGGGGTGCTCCTCCCGGCGTAGCCGTGGGTTAAAATTGAAATCTATTTTCATAAGAGAGGTAAGGGGCATCGGCCTTGGTGTCAAGAGACTTTTTGGAGGGGCGGCAAGGGGCCAGGAAGCCCGGCGGCAGGCCCAGGCGCGGGCGTGGGGCGCGTCCCGTCCGGCGCGGGCGGGGCGGATAGGAAGGAGGCTAAAAATCCAGCTTGAACTGCATGCCCAGCCCCAGCTGGGATTCGGGCTGGTGGCTTGCGCTGCCCGGCCGTTCGCGCTGCTCGTTTTTGAGGATGAGCTCTGGCCCCACGCCGATGCTCAGGTCTTCGGAGGGGGCCATATCCGCGTAGGCGCGGACCACATGGCGGCTTTCCATGGGCAGATTTTCGTCCGGGGCGGTGTTCTGGGCAGGGGTGGATTCGCGCCAGGAGGAGCTTTCGTCCGCCACATGCACGTTCATGCCACCGCGCTCTTTTTCCTTCCGTCCGGCCTTCTCCAGAGCGGAATTGATGCCCGTGGCCGTATTGACGCCGCCGTTTTCCCTGCCCACAGCCCGTTGCTGCAGGTTTTGGGAGGGCAGGCCTTTTTGCCAGGCGCTGCGGCTGGAATCGGCCGGGCCAAAGGCCCAGGGGCGGGCGTGCAGCCCTTTGGCCCCGGCGGTATGCGGGGCGGTCTTGCCGGATTTTTCGTGGGGCTTGGCGGTCGCGGCCGCGTTCGGTCGATGGGGCTGGGCCGCCGCGGCTTTGGGCCGCGAGCCGTTAGGGACGGCTGCGGCGGCTTTTTCGGGCGCGGCGCGCGGCGGCTGGTCCGCAACGGTCTGGGCCGCCGCAGGGGCGGCAGCAAGCAGGCAGCAGAGCAGGAAAAAGGACAGTCTGACCATAGGCGCTCGTGTAGGCGGGGGCAGATCCCCCTGTAAAGCGCAGCCCGCAGTCCGCGGCAACAGCCTGAAGGTCCGGGGCGGGCGGGCCCGCAAAGGGCTGGAAGCCCCGGCGGCGTCAGTGCTTGTCCGCGCTGCCCAGCACCACTATGGCTTCGGGGTGGACCTGACGCACGGCTTCGTGCATGGCGGCGGCGTCGGCAAAAGCGCGATAGGGGCCCAGGGTTTCGTCGCCCATGGCGGCCTTGTAGCGCACATAATAGGCTTTGTCCGGGCTCAGGGGGGTGCCGCTTTCGTCGCTGACCACTTCCAGGGCCACGCGGCCCACGCCCCGGTCGTCAAAATCAAGCTGCTTGGCCGCGGCGTAAGAAAGATCGATAATCCGGCCGCGCACAAAGGGGCCGCGGTCCGTCACGCAGACCATAACGCTTTTGCCGTTTTCCTGGTCCGTAACGCGCACTACGGTGCCCATGGGCAGGGTGCGGTGGGCCGCGGTAAAGGTGTACATATCGTAGCTGAGGCCGCTGGCTGTGGGGCCGCCGTGAAAATCGCGGCCGTACCAGGAGGCCTTGCCGGTCATAATTTCGCTTTCCTGGGCGCGGCGCAGCCATATCTCGCGGCTGTCCACGCTTTCACGCCCGCCGCGGACCTTTATTCTGTCGGTCTTGCGTGGCGATTTCTGCTTTTTGACAGAAGTTTTTTTGGCCTTGGACGTGGTTTTGCGCGTCTGTTTGGCGGCGGCGGACTTTTGGGCGGCCTTGGAGGAAGCGGAGACTTTTTTGGCGGAAGCATCGCTGGGGGAAGCCGCGTCGGCCTTCAGGGGGGCGACCAGGAGCATACAGGCTGCCAGGACCGCCGGCACGAAAAGCCAGCGTGAATACTGCATGACCATTCCTTTGTTGCTGTTCGAGGCTGGCCGGCGGAATTGCCGGACGGACCGCGCCCGCGGCCCTGACCCCAGAAACCTTCCTTTGGCGGCGGCTGCGTCCTTGCGTGCCGTTCCGCCGGTTTCCCCGGGGAATGCCTTTTCTGTTGCATCAAGCATACCGTAGCGGAATAGTCTGTGTCAAACCGAGAAAACTTTTTTATTTCAGTATATTATCACGACGTTTTTTCTAAACAAAGTCAAGAGGTGGCCACCGTCGGCCCTGTGACGCCGGGGCGCGTCCACGTTCCGCCAGTGCGAAGGGACGCGCCCCGGCCGGTTGCGCGCGGAGCTCAGGGACGAAGGATTTTGTCCGCCAGGTCGAGGCTGGTGACGATATCCAGCATATTGGAGGTTTCACCCACGGCCTTGGCTTCCAGCAGGCCGTAGTGGGCAAGGCAGGTGCCGCAGACCAGCACGGAAACCCCGGCAGCGGCCAGGCGCTGGAGGGCCTCCAGGGCCGGGCCGGGCGCGGCGGCCAGGGTAACGCCGCCGTTGATGAGGATAACGCGCCAGAGGCGGGGGCCCAGCTCCGGCAGGGTAGCCAGAAAGTTGGCCATGAGCTTGGCGCCCAGGCCTTCGTCGCCCCGGCCCAGGGTGGGGGTGGTGATGAGGACCAGGGTGCGCTGGCCGTCTTGCCCCTGAGGGGCGGGACAAGGCGCGGCGTCGGCGGCCGGCGCGGCCTTTGCTCCGGCGCGGGCCTCAAGGCTCCAGCAGGCCGGGCCCTCCTGGCTCACGCGCACGTCAAAACCCTGACCGTGCAGAAAGCGCCGCACGTTGTCCACGGCTGGTTCGTTGTCCACCAGGATGCGCAGCTCCCGCGCGCCGGCCCGCAGCAGGTCGCGGCAGCGCACCACGGGCAGGGGGCAGGCCAGGCCGCGAAAATCGGCTGTTTCCATAGCTCCTCCAGAGCGTCCGGCGCGGGCGGGCCGCGTCGGTTTCGGTTTACACGTCGCCCCCTTAAGAATAGGGTTGAAAGCGTCGATAAGCAAGCAAGGGCGTTCTGCGCCTGACGCGCTCCGGCGGCACAGGCCGGCGGCAACGGATCCGGGCAGGGCGCGGCGTCTCGCGTTGCGCCGCGGCTGTTCCTAACACAAGGCAGGCTGGTATGGGTATTGGATTGCAGGTGCTGATATTGGTGGTTCTGGGCGGTCTGACCGCCTATGCGGGCCTGGGAGGGGATACGCTGATTTTTGTGGGCCTGGCGGCGCTCTGCGCTCTGGCCGACGCGGCCCTGTGGCTGCAGGCCCGCGCCAGGAACAAAGAGCTTTACGACTACACGGGCACGCTCATTGAAGAGGGCGACAACGCCCTGCACGGGGACGCCGCGCAGCGCGCCCTGCACTGCCTGCAGCGCCTGCGCGAGGCCGCGGCCAGAGAGCCGGAGGACAGCGCCGCCCTTACGGATCTGCGGGACGAAAACGCGCGGCTCAAAAGCCGGATCGCGGCCCTGGAGGCGGAGGAGGAAGCCCTGCGGGCCAAAAACGAGCGCGGGGCCATGGTGCTGCACAAGGCCCATACGGTGTGCAACAAGCTCTCCGAGGAGGTGCGCGGCCTTTCCCGCCTGATCACGAACGTGAACAAGGGCGTGGAGGTGCAGCGCGACCACCTGGCCGAAACGGCCCAGGCCATGGAACGGGTGGCCGCCACGGCCAGCGAGGCCTCCGTCAAGGTGCGCGGCCTTTCGGACAGCGCCCAGAGCTCCAGCGCCAGCGCAGCCACGGGCGAGCGCGAGGTGGAGGGCTCCGTGGCCTCCATCGAGCGGGTCAAGGACACCATCGTGCAGCTCAAGGAGGCCATGGCCGGGCTGGGCGACAAAGCCAGCAACATCGGCCAGGTCATGACGGTCATCAACGAAGTGGCGGACCAGACCAACCTGCTGGCCCTCAATGCGGCCATTGAGGCCGCTCGCGCGGGCGAGGCCGGACGCGGCTTTGCCGTGGTGGCCGACGAGGTGCGCAAACTGGCGGAAAAGACCATGGGCGCCACCAAGGAAGTGGAAGAGGCCGTGCGGGCCATCCAGGACGAGACCCGCCGCAACGTGCTTACGGTGGACAGGGCCGCCCAGCTCAGCGTGGACGGGGCGGAACAGGCCACGCGGGCGGGCAACTTCATGCGCGACATCATCCACGCCATGACGGAGACGGCCGGGAGCCTGCAGGTCATTGCCGACAACGCGGCGGCGCAGTCCGAGAACAGCGCGGGCACCAACGGCGCGCTGGAGGAAATCCGCAACGTGGCCGAAAACACGGCCACGGCCATGGAAAACTTTACCGCAGCCCTGCTTACCTTCCAGAGCGGCATGGAAGAGCTGGACATGATCGTCAACGCCCTGGTTTCGGGCGATTACGACCAAGCCGTCACGGACCAGTTTGTGCAGTGGACACCCAAGCTGGACCTGCACGTGCCGCAGGTGGACCGCCAGCACCGCCTGCTGGTGGGCTACATCAACGAGCTTTACGAGGCTATGGTCCACAACCGCACCAGCGAGGAGCTCCAGGCCATTGTCAAAAAGCTGCGCGACTATACGGCCACCCACTTCAGCGACGAAGAAAAGCTCTTTGGCCCCACCAAATACCTGGGCACCCAGGAGCACATCAAGATCCACAAGAAGTTTGTGGCCAAGCTGGACGAGGTGGAAAAAGAGCTCCGGAGCGGCACGGCCACGGTGAGCATGGACCTGCTCACCTTCCTCAAGGACTGGCTGGTGCAGCACATTATGGGCACAGACCCCACCTATGTGCCCTACCTGCCGCCCAAGGACAAGGAGCCCGAAGCGGACGTCAAGGACAACGGCTTTTAGGGCAGATTAACTTTGAGAATATGCATTCTCAAAGTTTAAGGTACGCGCGTTTCGGCGCTTGCCGGCGCGAATGCATTGCGCTGGGGCGCGCCGGGGCGCGCTCCTTGCCGGCCCTTGAGGACGTCCCTTTTCAAGGGCGATAGGCGCTCCAGGCCTTTCCGCCGCAAAAAGCCCCGACGGCGGCGCGGGCAGGCGGCCATCCGGGCGCTTCAGGCGTCCAGGCCCGGCCCTATGCGGCGCCGTGTTTTTTGAGCAGTTCGTACCAGTGCCCGCGCGAAACTCCGGCCACGGCCGCGGCCTTGCGGGCGTCGCCCCCGCATTGGCTCCAGAGGCGACGCACATAGGCCGCCTCGGCCTGGCGCTTCCATCCGCGCAGGTCGGGCAGGGGGGCGTCGCCTTCCGGCCAGGTTGCGGCCTGCGGCGCTGCAGGCGCATCCCTGGCGGCCGGGGGGGCTGGGGGCGCGAAGGGGGCGGGCCCCTGCGCCCAGGCCTCCCTTGTCGGTCTGCCCGCGTCCTGGCCCCGGCTGAGCCCGCCGGCTGCCGGTTCCCAGCGTTCCGGCTTTCCTGGTTCCGGGCCGCTGGCGCAGGGCTGCGCCGTCCGCTCCACCCCGCCCAGACGGCGGCGCGCCGCATCCACCCGCACGCTGGTGGGCAGGTGGGCGGGCAGCAGTACGTCCGCCTTGCCGGCGGCCAGGCAGGCGCGCTCCAGGCAGTGGATGAGCTCCCGCACATTGCCCGGCCAGGGGTAATCCAGCAGAATATCCATCAAGGGCTGCGCCAGGCTCTTTTCCGGCAGGTCGTTGCGCAGGCAGAAGCGCATTGCCGCCTGCCGGGCCAGGGCCGGGATTTCGTCCCGCCGACGGCGCAGGGGCGGAATGCGGATGGTCATGCCCTGGAGCCGGTAAAGCAGGTCCGCCCGGAAGCGCCCTTCCTTCACCATAACGTCCAGATCGCGGTTGGTGGCCGCCACCAGGCGAAAGTCGCTCTCCACCTCGCGCAGCTCGCCTACGGGCCGGAAGCGCCGTTGTTCCAGAGCGCGCAGAAAGGCCCCTTGCACGGCCAGGGGCAGGTCGCCCACCTCGTCCAGAAACAGGGTGCCCTTGTCCGCCGCCAGCAGGAGCCCCTCCCGCGCTCTGTCCGCACCGGTAAAGGCCCCCCGGCTGTGGCCGAACAAATGGCTCTCCACCAGGGTGTCGGGCAGGGAGGCGCAGTCCACCGTCACCAGCGGCCGCGCTGCGCGCGGGCTGTTGCGGTAGAGCGCCTTGGCGAAGACTTCCTTGCCCACGCCCGTTTCCCCCAGCAGCAGCACGTTGACCTCGCTGCGCGCCGCCTGGCCCAGCAGCTTGAGGGCGCGGCTCATTTCCGCCCCGGCCCCGGCAATGTGCCCGCTGTCCAGCAGCAGGGCCTCGGGCGCGGGGTTGCGCTGCTGCCGGAAGGCCAGCACCTGCCGCAGGCACTGCTCTATATCCCGCACGCGCAGGGGCTTGCACAAAAACTCCCAGGCCCCGGAACGCAGGGCCGCCTCCACCGCGTCGCCGTCCCCGTGCCCGGTGACGATGATCACGTCCGGGCGGCCCGGCAGGTGCGCAAAGTCGTTCTGGCGCTCCAGGCCGTTGCCGTCCGGCAGCCAGACGTCCAGCAGCACCACGTCCGCCCCGGCGCGGCCCAGCTCCAGGCCCGCGGCCAGGTCCGCCGCGGTTGCGGCCGTGTGCCCCAGCCGCGCGCAGGCCTCTGTGGCCATGGTGCGCATGAGGGCTTCGTCGTCAACGATCAGGATGCGGGCCATGCGTCTCCTCCCAGCGTTTCCAGCGCTTCGCGCAGGGCGGCGGCCAGGGCGGCGCGGGCGGCGGGGGCGTCCTCCGCACGGGCCTGCTCCAGGGCGGCGGCGGCCCGGCGCAGGGGCCCCAGGCACAGGCTGCCCGCCGTGTTCTTGCAGGCGTGGGCCAGACGGCGCAGCTCCGGAAGCGCCGTCGGCTTCGGCGGCAGGGCCGCCAGGGCGTCGGCCCGCGCCCGCAGGTCCTGCGCGGCCACGGCGGCCAGACGGGACAGCAGCGCGGGGTCGTTGTCCACGGCTTCCAGGGCGGCTTTGCGGTCCCAGACGGGGGGCGCGGCGTCCGGAAGGAGCGCGCAGGGGGCCTTTGTGCCGGGCGCGTCCGCTTCGGAGCGTGCGGCGGCAGCGGATAGCGGGGCGGCGGGGCTGCGCAGCGCGGCAAGCGCGCGGTGCAGGGCGGCAAAGCTGCAGGGTTTGCGCAGCAGGCCGTCGGCCAGGGCGGCGCGGCGGCGCGCCTCTGGCGCTTCGGTCATGGCCGGGGAGGCGGTGCAGAGCAGGATTTTCTGGTCCTGGGGGGCGGCGGTCTGCCCCGCGCGCACGGCTTCCAGCACTTCCAGGCCGCTGCGGCCGGGCAGGCAGGCGTCCAGCAGCAGGATGTCCCAGGGGCCCTGGGCGGCGTCCCGCAACAGGGCAAGGGCGGCCTCGCCGTCCGCAAGGAGGCGCGTCGCGGCTCCGGCGCGGGTCAGCATGTGCTGCAGATAATAGGCCGTGGCCGGATTGTCCTCCGCCAGCAGCACGCGCAAGCCGTTCAGGGCGGCTGTGGCCGCCGGGGGCGCGTCTGCGGGACTGTCTGGGGCGTTGGCCGCCGGGGCTGCGGCGTCGGCGCAGTGCGCCGCGACGGGAGCGGAAGGCGCGGCGCCTGGGGGCCGGGGCGAAGCCAGGTCCGCCTCGGCCGCCATGGGCGGCCTGGGGGCCGGATCCGTAAGCGTCTGCGGCACGGGGGGCGCAGAGGGCCGCCCGCCCGCGTCCTGTTCTTCCGCCGTCCGAAGGTGGATTTCCAGCGTAAAGCAGGCCCCTTCGCCGGGGCGGGAGCGCAGGGAGACGTCGCCGCCCATGCGCCGGGCCAGCCGCCGGGCCATGCCCAGGCCCAGGCCCGTGCCGGGGCAGCTGGCCGCCGCCTCCCCGCGTTGAAAACTGGCAAAGACGCGCTCCTGCTCCTCGGGCCGCAGGCCGGGGCCCGTGTCCGTCACGGCCAGGGAGCAGCGCAGGTCGCGGTCCTTCCGGCCACCGGGGCGGGCGCGCACGTCTACCCGCACGCCGCCCTGCTCCGTGAATTTGACCGCATTGCTCACCAGATTGCCCAGGGCCTGACGCAGGCGGAAGCCGTCGCCCGTCACGGCGTCGGGCACATCGTCGGGCACGTTCAGGCGCAGGAAAAGGCCCTTGGCTTCGGCCACGGGGCGGTAGAGGGCCAGGCATTCGCCAAGGCAGGCCCGCAGGCCGAAGGGCGCGACGCGCAGGGCGGGGGCGGCCCGTTCCAGAGCGGCGTGGTCCGTGATATCGCCCACCATCTCCAGAAGCGCGCCGCCCGCCTGGGCCAGGTAGTTCAGGGCGCGGGCCTTTTCCGGCGGGCGCAGCTCCGGGCGGCGCAAAAGCTCCGTCATGCCCAGCATGGCCGTGAGGGGGGTGCGCATATCGTGCCCCAGGCGGGCCAGCAGGTCGCCTTTGAGGCGGCTGGTTTCCTCCGCCAGCCAGCGCCTTCGGGTCAGGTAGAGGGTTGCGCCGCCAATGCCCAGCATGCCCGTCAGGCCCAGCAGCCCGTAGAGCAGCCGCATGTGGCGCGTTTGGGCGCGCAGGCCGCTCAGGTAGGCCGCGGCGTCCTGGCTGACGCTGATGCCGCCGAGGATTTCGCCCTCCTTGCTGCCCTGGTGGCAGCGCAGGCAGTCCGGCCGGGCCGTGAGCACGCTGAGCAGACGCAAACGGCCCTGCGCGTCGGCCTGCGGGGGGGTGAAGATTTCGCGCGGGCCTTCCGCGCACTGGAGAAGCGCGCCGTTTTCCCAGGCATCGGCCAGATTTTCGGGCCGCAGGGGCCGGGGGCTGACAATGCTGATGCTGAGGCCCGGTTCGGCCGTGCGTTCGGCCAGCTGACGGCTCATGTAGGCGGGATTCATGAGCACCAGGGTGCGGCCGTCGGCGGTGGCAAGGGTGCGTTCCCCTTCCGGCAGCCAGGGGTTGGGCGGGCCGTAGGGGCTCTGGCGCACATAAACGCCGCCGTGGGCCGCGTTCCAGTTGCGCACATCCAGCAGCTGCCGGGCCACGGTGGCAAGACGGATGCGCTCCAGCTCCAGGCGGTGGGTTGTTTCCGCGTGCAGGGCCTGGCGGTAAAGCCCGGCGGTGAGGAACAGCCAGAGGGCGCAGGCGGCCACGGGCAGCCAGAGCAGGCGGCCGGGGGTGCGGCAGAGGGGGCGGGCGTGGGTCATAAGCGACGGCCTGATTGTCATATTTTTATGAATACTGTCTTTTTTTTCTGAAAAAGACAATTGGGTCCGGGGGCTGCGCCTTTGGCCTGGGTGGATAATCTCTCGGAAACATATGTGAATTTTTTTACAGATGTATGCCGGAATTTGGTATGCATTTTGATAAGCGCCCTCCAGCCGGGGTCATGGGGACCGCGGACAATGCATCCAAGGAGGCTTTATGGGAATACCCCGCCATGGACCTTGGCTCAAGTGGCTGGCGGGCGGCGTTGTGGCGGGCATGGCGCTCCTGGGCGTACTGGCCTACGCCATGACGACCACGGACAGCCGGCCCTTCTGCTCCACCTGTCACATCATGGAGGAGGCCGCCGTTACCCAGAAGATGGGCACGCACGCGCGGCTGGCCTGCAACGAGTGCCACGCGCCGCACAATCTGCTGGTCAAGTTGCCGTTCAAAGCTCAGGAAGGCCTGCGCGACTTCTGGGGCAACATCACCGGCAAGGACGTGCCGCACCCCGTCAGTCTGCACACCCGCGACGTGGTCAACGCCAACTGCAAGGCCTGCCACGCTCAGACCAACGTCAACGTGGCCAGTATGGACGCCAAGCCCTACTGCGTGGATTGCCACCGCAACGTGGCCCACATGCGCATGCGGCCCATCAGCACAAGGACGGTAGCCTATGAATAAGACCGTAGTTTCTCCTCTTTTTGCCGGGGCCGCGCTGCTGGCCGTGCTGGCGCTCGGCGGCTGTGAAGACGTTTCCACCGAGCTTAAGGCCCCCACCTACAAAACGGGCATCGCCCAGACGGAAACCCGCATTTCCGCCTTCAAGGCGGCCTTCCCGCAGCAGCACGCCTCGTACATGAAGAACGACGAGGATAAAGTGATGACGGAGTACAAAGGCTCCGTGCCCTACCACAAGAACGACGACGTCAATCCCCTGCCCAAGGGCTTCAAGCACGCCCAGCCCTACCTCAAAAATCTCTGGCTGGGCTATCCTTTTATGTACGAATACAATGAAACCCGCGGCCACACCCACGCGGTGGAGGACTTTGTCAATATCGACCGCCTCAACCGCTTCGGCGCGGACGGCAAGGGGAAGATGCCCGCCACCTGCTGGAACTGCAAAACGCCCAAGATGATGACCTGGGTGGCCCAGTACGGCGATGCTTTCTGGTCCAAGGACGTCAACGAGTTCCGCGGCAAGGAATCCATCGACGCCAGGGACGAGACCATCGGCTGCGCCAACTGCCACGACCCGGCCACCATGGAGCTGCGCCTCTATTCCGAACCGCTCAAAGACTGGCTCAAGCGCAGCGGGCAGGACTGGAACAAGCTCAGCCGCAACGAAAAGCGCACCCTGGTCTGCGCCCAGTGCCATGTGGAATACTACTTTACCCACCAGGACAACGGCCCCAAGCTGCGCCCGGTCTTCCCCTGGGATAACGGCAAAAACCCTGAGGATATCTACCAGTACTACAAGGGCCACGGCGCCAAGGGCCCCGACGGCAAGCCCGGCCCCTTTGTGGATTGGGTGCACGCCGCCTCCAAGGTGGGCATGATCAAGATGCAGCATCCGGATTATGAAACCTTCCAGGATGGCCCCCACGGCGCAGCGGGCGTCTCCTGCGCCGATTGTCACATGCAGTATGTGCGCGAGGACGGCAAAAAGATCTCCAGCCACTGGATGACCTCGCCCATGAAGGATCCGGAAATGCGCGCCTGCCGCCAGTGCCACGCGGACAAGACTGCGGAATACCTGCGCAGCCGCGTGCTCTATACCCAGGAAAAAGCCTACAAGCAGCTCATCAAAGCCGAGGAGCTTTCGGTCAAGGCTCACGAGGCCGTGCGCTTGGCCAACGCCTATGACGGCCCCCGGCCCGAGAACTACGAGGCCCTCATGACCGAGGCCCGGGAGATGGTCCGCAAGGGGCAGCTCTTCTGGGATTATGTCTCGGCCGAAAACAGCATGGGCTTCCACAATCCGGTCAAAACCATGAACACCCTGGCCGTCTCGCTGGAATGCAGCAACCGCGCCGTGGCCCTGGCCACCGAGGCCACGCAGTTCACCATTGCGCCGGTTATGGCCAAGGACATCAAGGAAGTGGTGCCGCCCATTCTGGAAATGAGCCGCAAGCTCCAGCAGGACGCGGACTTCCTGCAGAAGAACCCCTGGACGAAGATTCTGCCCGTCCTGCCCAAGGCCGATCAGGTCTGGGACGGCCAGAACAGGCTGAAGTCCGACGCCGCGCGTCCGTAAGCGCGCAAAGCCCGACTGCAGCGGCGGGGGCGGCCTTGGCGGGCCGCCCCCGCCTTTGCTTTTTTTGTCGCCGCCCTGGTCGCGGAGCGCCTGCCGCGGGCGGGCGCGTTTTCTTCCGCCCTTGTCTTCCCTCTGCCGCGCCTGCCCGCGCAGACATTTGTGCCAAAAGGGCCAATATTGACAGCAGGGCGCTCAAAGCCTACAGAATGAGTCCAATTACGGTCAGCCCGCAGTGGAGGAGGTTTCCGCTTGCGGGAAGCGAAACCGCGGGGGCCGCCCGGCCCCGGATGGGAGGCTTTGATGCGCCGAAGAACATTCCTTTCCCTCTGTTGCGTGAGCGCGGCCGGCCTGCTGCCCGGCCCCGCCAGGGCGGCGGAAGCCCAGAGGCCGCGCTACGCCATGGTGGTGGATCTGCGCCGCTGTGTGGGCTGTCAGTCCTGTACCGTCTCCTGCGGGGCGGAAAACGCCGTGCCCTTGCACGAGTTCCGCACCACGGTCAATGAATACGCCCTGGGCGCTCAGGACGCCCAAGGGCGCGCCCCGGCCCTGGCCGTGCTGCCGCGCCTCTGCAATCATTGTGAAAATCCCCCCTGCGTGCCCGTCTGCCCGGTGGGGGCCACCTATAAGCGGGAGGACGGCCTGGTGCTCATCAACGCCGCCACCTGCATCGGCTGCGGCTTCTGCGTGCAGGCCTGCCCCTACGACGCCCGCTTCCTGAACCGCGAAACCCATACGGCGGACAAATGCACCTTCTGCGCCCACCGCATGGCCGCCGGGCTGCTGCCCGCCTGTGTGGAAAACTGCGTGGGCGGCGCGCGCGTCTTTGGCGATCTGCACGATCCTCAGAGCCCGGTCAGCCGCCTGCTGTCCGCCTATGCGGGCAGGGTGGCCGTGCTCTATCCGGAAAGGGACACCAAACCGCACGTCTTCTACCTCGGCCTGGACGAGCGCTTCGCCCATGTGGACGCCGTGCCGGAGCCGCTGCCCCTGTACCCGGCGGGGAGGGCCAGCCATGACTGAATTTCTTGACCTCGTGCCTTTTGCCCGGCCGCCGCAGTGGGGGGCCTGGGAGCCCCTGGCCCTGACCATGATCCTGGCGGGCGGCGCGGCCCTTATGGCCGCCGGTCTGGCCGTCTGGCGGGCCGCCTCCTGGACGTACCTTTTTGCCCTCACCGCCTGCTGCGCCCTGGCCTGCGGCCTTCTGGGCGTGTTTGTGCCGCTGGAGCAGCCCCTGCGCGTCTGGGAGTTTGCGGTGCACCCGGCCTTCACTTCCTGGACGGCCTGGGGGGCCTGTATCCTGCCCCTGGCCGTCTGCTGCGCCCTGGCCCTGCTTTGGCTGCACCGCGGGCGGGGCGTTGCGCCCCGCCTCTGCGGCTTGGCCGGGCTTGTTCTGGGGGCGCTGGTGCTGGCCTACGCCACGGGCGAGCTGCGCGCCTGCGTGGGGCGTCCGCTCTGGTCCGCCCTCTGGGCCACACCCGTGCTGCTGGCGGGCGGGGCCGCGGCGGCCGCAGGCCTGGCCCTGCTGCTGGCGCTGCGCCTCTGGCCCCTGCTGGGGCGCTGGTCCGCCGTGCCGGAAGGGCTGCACCGCGCGGGCCTTCTGTTGCTGCCGCTCTGCGCCTTGCTGGCCCTGCTGCTGCGCGCTCCCCAGGGCTTTGCCCCCTTTGCGGGGCCGTGGTGGCACGGGCCGGAAATCCTCATAGTTCTGTTGGGGCTTGCGGGCCTGTTGCTGCACAGTGCGGGCCGCGGCGGCGCGGCGGCCTGGGGGCTTGCGGTCTGGCTCTCCGGCGTGTTGCTGCTGTGGAAGGTTGTGCACCTGGGCGAAATTTTCGGGCGCAACGCCGCGCTCTATCCGGCCAGGGCCGCCGTTCTGGATCTGCTGGGCCTGGACGCCTTGCTCGCCTTTGCCGGTACGGCGGGCCTGGCTGTGCTGCTGGCCGTGCTGCTCCGCGGCTCTTGCCGCCGGCCGCCACTTTGGAAGGATGAAAGCTATGGATGCGAAAAAACGCCGATTCCTGGGCACGGGCGCGGCCCTGTTGGGCGCTGGCGCACTGGCCGCCGCCTCTGCCGGGGCGGGTAAAAAGGTGCTGGACGGTCTTCTGCGAGGCACGGCCGGGGAACCCGTGCGCGATCCCGTGAACAAAAATTCCCTTGAGCCGGAATACGCTGTGGACGCTCAGGGCCGCGTCAGCCCCGGCAAGGGCGCGCGCACGGCCTTTGACCTTTGCTGGGGCTGCACCACGCTCTGCGGCGTGCGCCTGCACATTGACGCAGCCACAGAGCAGGTGGCCCGTGTGGCGGGCAACCCCTACAATCCGCTTTCTTCTTCCCATGCCCTGCCCATGGAGGCCCCCGTAAGCGCGGCCCTGCGCTCCGTTTCCGCCAGGGCCGACGCGCCGGAATCCCCCCTGGCCGGGCACAGCGGCCGGGCCACGGTCTGCGGGCGCGGCGCGGCCATGATCGACGCCCAGACGAGCCCCTTCCGCATCCTGCACTGTCTCAAACGGGCGGGCAAGCGCGGCGAGGGCCGTTGGAAGAGCATTTCTTTTGAGCAGCTGGTGGAAGAAGTGGTGGAAGGCGGGGATCTGTTCGGCGAGGGGCATGTGGACGGCCTGCGGGCCATCCGTGAAACCCCTGGCCCGGCCAATCCGGAGCATCCGGAATTTGGCCCCCACGCCAACCGCCTGCTCCTGACCTACGCCTTTGACGACGGGCGGGAGACTTTTTTCTTTCAGCGCTTCGGCATCCAGGCCTACGGCACGCGCAACTTCGGCAAGCACGGGGCCTACTGTGGGCTTTCCTTCCGCATGGGTTCGGGCATGGCCCTGAACAACCTGGCCACCAATACCCACGCCAAGCCGGATTTTGAAAACTGCGAGTTCGCCCTCTTCTGGGGCACGGCCCCAGCCCAGGCGGGCAATCCCTTCAACCGCTCGGCCCGTATGGTGGCCGAGGCCCGCACCCTGGGCAAGCTGCACTATGCGGTCATCGACCCGGTGCTGCGCCTTTCCGTCACCGACGCCGTGCGCGACCGGGCCCGCTGGGTGCCCGTGCGCCCCGGCACGGACGCGGCCCTGGCCCTGGGCATGATCCGCTGGATGCTGGAAAACCAACGCTACGACGCGGCCTTCCTGAGCCACCCCACCCTGGAAGCGGCCACGGCGGCCGGGGAGGCGGCCTTTTCCAACGCCACGCACCTGGTGGGCCTTTCCGGCCCGCAGCAGGGCAGGATTCTGCGTCTGCCGCCCACGGGGCAGAAGGGCCAGGACGGCAAACCTTTGCCCGGCGAACCGCTGGTCATAAGCCCGGAGGGTGCGCTACGCCCGGCGGGGCAGTGCCCCACGGCAGCGCTCTTTTTCCGCGGGGAGGTGACCCTGCCCGACGGCAGCGCTGTTACGGCGGCCACAGCCCTTCAGTTGCTCAAGGAGGAAGCCTGCGCCCACAGCCTGGAGGAATACGCCAGACTGTGCGGCGTGCCGCAGAAAGTTATGGAGGATCTGGCGCGGGAGTTCACCGCCCACGGCAAGCGGGCCGTGGTGGACGTGCACGGCGGCATGATGCAGCTTTCCGGCATGAACGCTACCTTTGCCGCCCTGACCCTCAACACGCTCATCGGCAACTGCAACGTCAAAGGCGGCCTGGCCGTGCCCCCGCCCAACTTCCACAAGGCCGCCTACGCCGGGCCGCACTACGATCTGAACAACTTTCCCGGCAAAAAGGGGCCGCAGGGCTTCCCGGCCAACCGTTGCCGCGCGCCTTACGAGAAGTCCTCGGCCTTCCGGCGCAAAAAGGCGGCGGGCCTTAATCCGTACCCGGCGGACATGCCCTGGTTCCCGCTCACGCCCCCCAATATGCCGGGGGAGCATCTGCTGGGCCACGCCAACGGCTATCCCTTCACCTTCAAAGCCTGGCTCAACTGGACGGGCAACGTGCTCTACGGCCACGGCGGCCTGCACAAGGTTATGGATCCCCTGCTGCGCGATCCCAAGAATCTGCCCCTTATTGTCGGCATCGACGCCTTCCACAACGAAACCAACGCCTATGCCGACTATCTGGTGCCGGATCCCTGCATGTACGAGGGCTGGGGCGGTTTTGCCGGGGCCTGGTGCGGCGTGCTCACCCGCATGTCCTCGGCCCGCTGGCCCGCCGTGGCCCCCAAGCAGCAGAAGACTGCCGCGGGCGAGCCCGTGTGCATGGAGCAGTTCCTCATCGCCGCAGCCAAACGCCTGGGCCTGCCCGGCTTTGGGGAGAAGGCCATTCCCGGCGCGGACGGAACCCTGCACCCCCTGAACACGCCGCAGGACTATTATCTGCGCCTGGCCGCCAACATGGCCTTCGGCAAGGGGCAGCAACCGGCCGCACCCAGCGCTGAAGACGTGCAGCTTTCGGGCATCGGGCGCATTCTGCCGGATCTGGAAGCCGTGCTCGCGCCGGAAGAGCGCGGCCCCGTGGCCCGCATCTACAGCCGGGGCGGCCTGTTCGCGCCCTGTGCCGCCGCCTATGAGGGAGACAAGCTGCGGAGCCGCTGGACCCGCGCGCTGTGCGTGTACAACGAGGACGCCGCGGCCGCCGTGCATTGGCAGACGGGGCGGCGCTACAGCGGCATCCCCACCCTGCGGACCGGAGAGTTCTGCGACGGCGCGCCCCTGCGCCAGCGCTGGAGCGAACGGGACTATCCTTTGCTCATGATCTCCTTCAAATCCAACCTGATCAACTCCTACGCCATTGTCTCGCCGCGGCTGCGGGCCATCAAGCCCGTGAACATGGTCTTCCTGCACCCGCAGGACGCTCGCGCCCTGGGCGTGGGGCAGGGGGAACGCGTGCGCCTGGTGAGCCCCGGCGGCACGGCTGAAGCGCAGGTCACGCTGACGGAAACGGTCATGCCCGGCGTGGTGGCCGTGGAACACGGCTTCGGCCACAAGGCCTTGGGCGCGGCGGACGTCTGGGTGGACGGACGTCGCATCCCGGCCGCGCCCGGCTGCGGCGCTGGTCTGAACCTCAATGACCTGGTGCCCGGCGACCCCAGCCGTCAGGGCGTCACGGCCCTGACGGAGAGCGATTCCGGCAGCGCCGTGCGCCAGGGCATCCCCGTGCGGGTGGAGCGCCTGGCATAAAGCCGGAACCACAAGACAACATAAGGGCGGAGAATGCCGGTTTGCCGGCTTTTCCGCCCTTTTTGGCCCGCTGCCGGGCTGTGCGCAAGGGCGACGCGGTTTGCCGGCAAGGCCCGTCCGCAAGGGCGCGCAAGACGCCCGCACAGCCGGTTGGGCTTGCGCTTTTGCGGCGAACCTGCCTGCGCGGTGCGCAGGGGATTGCAGGCGCGCAATGCCCTATTGCAGCCGGAAGTCAAAGGGCAGCAGTACCACCGTGCGCACGGCCCGGCCATCTTTGCGCCCTGGCCGAAAGCGCATGCGCCGCGCGGCTTCCAGGGCGGCGTCTTCAAAGTAGCCGCGCGGCTGGGCCGCATGTACGCTGCAATGGCCCGGCAGACCGGAAGATTCCACCACCAGGCGCACTACCACCCGGCCCTCCAGGCGGCGGCTGCGGGCGCGGTCCGGATAGTCGGGCCGCACGGGGCGGGTGACGGTCGGGGGCCTGTCCAGTTGGTTGGGCGCGTAGAGGGGGTCGCCCTGTGGGGTTCCGGCAGTCTGGCCGGCGGCGAGGCTGCCGCCCGGAGGGCCGGCCGGAGCGGGGGGCGCCGTTGCGGTAAGGCCTTTGACGGCGCTTGGGGCGGGCCTTGGCGGCGCGTCCTGGGGAGCTGTTGGTGGGGCCGCTGGGCGGGCCCTGGGCTTCGGCGCGGGCCTGGGCTTGGCGGCGGGCTTGGGGCGCGGGGCGGCCTGGACGGGCGTGGGCGGCGTGGGGGCGGTTTCTGCGGTTGACGGCCGTGGGGGCGCGGCCGCGCCGTCTGCGGTAACGGTGGCAGGGGCTGCCTGGGCGGGCGCTGGCACGGGGGCTGGCGTGGCCGCGCCGTTGCCGGGAGCGAGGCTGACCAGGCTGACCCGCAGCAGGGGGGCGGGCCGCTTCCCCACGTTGGTGAGCGGGGCCGCCAGCACCAGTGCGGCCACAGCGGCGTGCAGCAGCAGGGCGGAGAAAAGCCCCCTGCGGAACGGAGCGCGAAGGTTGTGCGGCAGCGGCAGGGGCGGCAAGGACAGGGAAGGGCGCGGCGGCGTTTGCGCGGCGCGGGGTCCGGCGCTCCCCCCGGATCGCGCGCCATGGGCCTGGGGCGGCGTTCCTGCGGCGCGGGGCGCATCGGCGGCAGCAGGGCCGCAGGCGGCGCTGGCCATCGGAAGGGGAAGCGGCGGGGGCGGCGCGGGACGGCGCATGCCAAAACTCCTTGCGTTGGCGTGGGGGGCTTGCCGTGGCCCAGACCACGGCGGTCTTTGCGGCAGTCAATGCTATCTTTTTTGTAATCGTAATACTTGACGGCCTTCAGGGCAAGGGGGCGGCTGCGCAAGCGCCGCTTTGCGGTGCGGAGATGCGTTGGCGTGAGTGTGTTGCCTGCCCTTGAGCACAACTGCGCTCAAGGGCAATACGTTACGGCGCTGCAACTTTGAAATGTCGTGGCGGCTGCGCGAGCGGGCGCGCGCTGTGCAGGCGTAAGCGCAAGTGATTTGTCTGGTGAGCGCCGGAAGGGCGTGCCGTAACCTTTGGGAATGCCTGTTCTCAACGTTACTCTGCGGTAGCGCCCGTCAGCCGGGCGCAGCGCAAGGCAGGGGGCGTCAGACCAGCCCCAGATGCTGGAACAGCCAGACAAAGCCCGTGAGGGTAAACAGGCTGATGCCGTTGGAGAGCACGGCAGTGAGGGCGGCTTCTTCGGGCGCAGCGCGGTAGACCTCGGCCATCACTGTGACCAGCAGGGCCGTGGCCGTGGCGCTGATGAGCACGCCCACCACCAGCCAGCGGCCGCCGATGCCCAGCAGGGCCAGGGCGGCCCAGCAGAGCAGGGGATGGATAAGGAGCTTGCAGACCAGGTACCAGCACTGACGCAGCACGGCGTGCCCCTGGGCGCGGCGGCGGGCCAGGGTGAGCTTCTGGCGCAGGTCCAGGCCCAGGGCCAGGAGCATGCAAGGGGCCGCCGTGTAGCCCACCAGGCTGGCGGCGCGGTCCAGGGGCGTCCAGAGCCCCAGGCCGGACACGGCCAGAATCATGCCCAGCAGGGTGGCGAGCAGGATGGGGTTGCCCAGAAAAAAGATGCGCAGAAAGCGCCCGCAGCGCAGCAGCGGGCCGGAGGCGTCCTCGGCCAGGGATCCGTTGAGAAGATCCAGCCGTCCCTGGGCCAGGATCATGACCACGTTGGGCGTCAGGATGGCCAGGCCCGCCACGAGCATGGCTTCCTTATCGCCGGGCAGCAGGTTGGCCACGATGGGCAGGCCCACAAAGGCCGCGTTGCAGGCGGAGCAGGAAAGCCCGCTGATGACTGCCGGGCCGACGCCGCGCCGGCAGAACAGCTTGTCCCCCGCATAGCCCAGGGCGTAGACAGCGAGCTGGGAGCCGATGACCCCCAGCCAGAAGCCCCAGTTGGCCAGGTCCTGTGGGCGGGCGTCGGCCAGGAGGTGCAGGATGAGCAGGGGCAGGGCCGCCCGCAGCACATAGATGCCCAGCACGGATCCGGCGCTTTCGGGCAGCGCGTCCCGGCTGCGCAGGGCAACGCCCGCAAGGATGATAAGAAAAACCGGCACAACGGCGGCAAAAGCGTGGAGCATGGGACCAGACGGTTGATGGAGGGTTGCGCCCGTGGGCCGGACGTGGGCTTTTGCCCGGCGTGCGGCAGCGGGTTCGCCGCGCCAGGGCCGAATCTCCGGCAAACGGCGGAGACCCGGCCCCGGCGGGCTCTGCGGGGAAGGCCTTACTTCTTGGCGGGCGCGGCGTCAGGCTGGGCCGCATCCTTCTGGCCTGCATCCTTCTGGGCTGCGGCATCGGCTGCGGGCGCGGCGTCTTCCTTGCCGGCTTCGGGCTTGGCTGCGGCGGCGGGCTTGAAGTCCACCTTCTGCTTGTTGACGGCGGCCACAATGTCGGCGGTGACGTCGGCCTTGGAGTCATAGGCGGCCGCGGCTTCGCTGCTGAGGATGACGGCGTAGCCCTTTTCGACGCGGTAGCCGTTGATGACGCGCTGCACCATGTCGTAGAGCACGTTGATCACGTTCTGCTGCTCCACCTGCATGCGTTGCTGCGCGCCCATGTAGACGGTCTGCAGTTCTTTCTGGGCCTGGGCGTCGTTGGGGTTCTTTTCCAGCCGGGACTGGATGTCGTTGAGCGAGGTTTGCATCTCGGCCTGGATGCCTTCCAGGAATTTGACGCCGGCCTTGCCCGGTTCGCTGTCGCGCATGATGCGCGCCATATCCACCACGGCCAGTTGGGGTTTGGCGGTTTCGGCCTGTTGGCAGGCGGGAAGCAGCAGGCACAGCCCCAGGGCCAGGGGCGCAAAGAAGGAAATTCGCATGATGGTGAGCACTCCTTATGGGCGAAGCTGACGGATTTTCCGGACGGTCGGACGGGCCCGCCGCGGCGTCAGGATCAAAAAGTAGCCGACGGCGCGAAGGTCCGGACCGCCGTCGGCCGTACAGATGTACGTTGTTTTGCCGCCCGCCACAACCTTTTTCCGGGGCGTTCAGCGCAGGGCCGCATAGTGGTTTTTCATGCGCTGCACCTTGGCCACATAAAAGCGGGTTTCGCGCACGGGCAGCCGGGAGGTGAGGTCCGCGTAAAGCTCCGCCGCGCTCATGGCGTTGATGCGGGCCACGGCGGCCTCGTCCGTGCTGCCGTAGAGGCGCAGAAAACGGTTGGGCCCCATGTTGTAGGCCGCCACAGCGCAGTATTCGCGGGCCAGCTCGTCCTCCACTCCCGCAAAGTAGCGGGTCAGCAAAATGTGCAGGTAGGCGGTGCCGTAGCGGATGTTGGTTTCCGGCACGCGCAGCTCGTCAAAGCTGATCTCCCCGCGGCGGCCGTAGAGGTAGCGGTGCACCTCGTCGCTGGCCGTGTCCGGCAGGATCTGCATAAGACCCATGGCCGACTTGCCGCTGACCAGGGTGGGGGAGAAATCGCTTTCGCTGTGGATGATGGCGTAGACCAGGTCCGTATCCAGATTGTAGCGGCGGGAGAAGTTCTCCACCAGGCGGCGGTAGCGGGCGGCGCGGGCGCTGAGGGCGGCGGGGGTATCGTCCTCGCCCGTGAAGGGGGGCGGATCCGACGCCCGTTGCGGCGTGCGGGGGCGCAACGGGCTGTACCCCGCAAGCGCACCCGGCGCGGCCAGCCAGCGCAGGGGGCGGCCGCCGTTGTCCAGGGCGTCGCCGTAGCGGGGGGGCAGGCTGCCCAGAAGAAGGGGCGGGCTTGCGCCGTCCAGGGGAAGCAGGGGGGCAAAGCCGCCGGGTTCGCCTACGCTCGTCCGCAGGGGCGGGGCCTGGGGGCTTCCTCCGCCGGAAGGGGCGCGCGCGTCACGCTGCGGCGGGGCCGCTGCGGCGTCGGCGGCTGGGGCGCGCACGGCCCATTGCCGCACGCCGTCGCCCAGGGGCAGGATGGGCGCGGGCAGGTCTTCAGGGGCCAGGCTCACCACGCGGGGGTTGGCCCGACGGCGCAGTTCCGGGCCTTCGGTCTGCGGCACAAAGCCCGCCAGCAGGCCCAGCACCGCCAGGGTGGCCAGCAGGCCAAAAAGGAACAGCAAAAGGGCGTTACGGCGTTTCATGGCAAACCTCGCGGCGGCCCCGCTGCGGCCGGGCCGTCACTCCTGCTGCAATTCTTTTGCCACTCAAAAAAATCTTTTTCTTTTCGGCGCATTGAGCCTTGCTTGTGAAGGGCGTGACACATGTGGTCAAAAATCTGAATGGCGTTGACCGAACGCCCTGGAGGCCATATAGTATGTTCTGGACGGGAAAGCGGTTTCAGGAAAACGCGCGTCCGACACCGCAGCAAGGCGGGCGCGGCTGTTCCGACGGGAGACCGTCCTCGGGGCCGCGTGAGCCTGTCCGGACCTGCGGGTATGGAGTTCATCGTGTCACAGCACAACCCCGAATACATCCGCGAAGAAATCAAACGTCTCCTCAAGTATGCCCCGCCGGAAATGCGCGCCGCCGCTCTGGCCCTGCTGCCCGCGGCCAAGCGAACCCTCAATACCGGCTACGACCCCGCCGTGCGCGGGGTGCCCATGCGCAGCTGGCGCTGCCTGCTTACGCTGCTGGCCTCGGTGGCCAGCATGCAGAACGACACGGAAATGCTGTTGCGCGTTTCCAACGATCTGCTTTCCATTGCCGACCGCATGGCCCCGCCCAGTGAGGTTCTGCGCCAGAGCGCGGAAATTCTGGTCCACGCCCTGTACGCCGAAATGTACGTCTGTCGCCTGCGCACGCCCAACGGAGAGTGGGTGGTGAGCACGGCCAACCAGGTGGACGGCAAAAGCATCCCCATCGTGGCCCCCATGCTGGAGGAGGGCCTGCGCAAGCACCCGGTCATGCGGGCCATTCTGGAGGGCCACACCCGCTATGTGGTCTCCAACAACCTGCACGCCCTGGACCGGGGGGGCGAATCCTTCGACTGCATTATCTATAAGGAAGGCTACCGCTCCCGTCTGGCCTTTGTGCTGCGCGAGCGCGGCAACCGCCCGCCGTTTGGGCTGGTCATGCTCTACACCAAGCGCGAATACGGCTTTGAGAGCTTTGACGAGCGTTTTCTGGCCAAGTGCGCCAGCATTGTTTCCCTCACCGTGGGCCGCCGCGTGGCCGTGGCTCGCGATACCCTGGAAAAGGCCGCTGGGGCCATGGCCCACTACGGCAACAACGCCCTGAATGTCATGCGCAACCAGGCGGAATACTGCGGCGAGCTGGTGGAAGACATTGACGCCAACCAGGCCCGCGCCCTGCGCCTGGCCCGGGAGGTGCTGGCCGAATTTCCCGAGGGCTCGCGCGGGCGCGGCCTGGCCCTGGAGCTGGAAAGCATCCTCGCCCGCACGGACCTCACCGAGCTGGCCGGGCACCTGGGCGGCGTGCTGGAAGGCACCAGGCGCATGACGCGGATCATCAATTCCCTGATGAAGTCCGCCGAGCGCCCCCGGCTCATGCACTACGCCCTGGGGCACGACGTGCTGCGCCTGGAGGACGACAACCAGTAGCGGCCGCCCGCCGCGCCCTGCCCGGCGCGGCCTCTGCGCGCCGCCCAACCTTCGCCATGAGGATGCCGGAACAGCCGTGAACACGTCCGCCGCACGCTTCTTTCCCTTTCTGGAAACCCTGCGGGGCTATTCCCGGGCGGATTTCCGCGCGGATCTGCTGGCCGCCGCCACCGTCACCCCCATGGCCGTGCCCCAGGCCATGGCCTACGCCATCATTGCCGGCGTGCATCCGCAGTACGGCATTTACGCCTGCATGCTGCCCGTGGCCCTGGCGGCCCTGTGGGGCTCCTCCCGCTACATGGCGGCCGGGCCCACCAACGCCATCTCCATGGTCATCTACTCCACCTTCGCCACGGTAAGCGTGGGGGGCGTGCTCATTGCGAGCCTGCCGGAAGAGGCCCGCATGGCCTATGTCTTTGGTCTGGCCGTGCTCTGCGGGTTGATCCAGATGGGCCTTGGGCTCGCCCGGCTGGGCGACCTTGCCAACTTTATTTCCCATTCGGTCATGGTGGCCTTTACCACAGGGGCGGCCCTGCTCATTGCCGTGGGCCAGATCAGCACGGTGCTGGGCCTTTCCGGCCCCAAACCCGCCGGGTTTTTTAACCAGATTTTTGCCGCCCTGCACGGGCTGCCGCAGACCAACCTCTGGTGCCTGGGCCTGGCCGCGCTCACCGTGGCCCTGACCCTGGCCTTCCGGCGCGTGTCGCGGCGTTTTCCCGCCTCGCTTGCGGCCCTGGCCGTGGTTACGGCCGTAAGCGCCCTGGCGGACGCGGGCGCGCGCGGCGTGCCCCTGGTGGGGCCCATTCCCAGTGTGGTCCCGCCCCTTTCCCTGCCGCCCGCCTTTAACCTGGACGCCCTGCGCGATCTGTTCATGCCCGCTCTGGCTCTGGCCTTGCTGGGCACGGTGGAATCCCTGGCCATCGGCAAGCAGCTGGCCAGCGTCAAAAACGACTCCTTTGACGGCAGCCGGGAGCTCATGGGCCAGGGCCTGGGCAACCTGGCCGCCGGGCTCACGTCGGGCATTCCCGGCTGCGGTTCTTTCACCCGCAGCGCGCTCATGGTTTCTTCGGGCGGACGTACCCGCATGGGCACGGTGTTTTCGGGCATTCTGGCCCTGCCCATGCTTTTTGTGCTGGCGCCGCTCCTCAGCCGGCTGCCCTTGTCCGCCCTGGGGGGCACGCTGCTGCTTATTTCCTTCAAAATGATCGACGTGGAGGCCATCCGCCTCTGCGTGGTGGCCACCCGGGTGGACCGCATCGTCCTGCTCATAACCTTTCTCTCTACCCTGATTTTTGATCTGGAGAAGGCCATCTTCATCGGCGTGCTGCTCTCGCTGGTGTTGTTTATCTACAAGACCTCCCACCCCCGCGTGCGCCGCCTGCACCCCAACGACCCTCTGCTGCGCGAGGCCCCGGCCGACCTGCCGGACGGCGTGGCCGTGTACGTCATTGAAGGCACGCTCTTTTTCGGGGCCATCCATGAGCTGGAGCGCCAGCTGTATGAGGAAGACCGCGAACCCGCCCGCCTGGTGCTGCTGCACCTTTCCCGCGTGTTCTGGCTGGACGCCTCTGGCGCGCACGCCCTGGCCCAATTTGTGGAGCGCTGCTACGCCCGCAGCATGCCCGTCATTCTGGTGGTGGGCAGCAGCAGTGTGCGCGATATTCTGCAGCGCACGGGCATTCTGGACTACCTCAGCAATGGTTTTGTGGCCGACACCATCAACGATGGCCTGCGCCTGGCCGCGGCCTTGCTGCGCCGGGTAAGCTGCCGTGATGGCCAGTGCGCCTTCCCCATGCCGACCATGCCCTCCTGGCAGGGCGACGGCCATGCCGACCCCTTGCTCACGGCGGGCGAAGCCGGAGCCGCCGCCAGCCCCGCGCCTACTCAGGTTGATCAGCTTCCCAGCCCCCGGCGGCCCGCGCCCGGCAGCGCAACGCACGCGCCCGCCGGGCCCCAGGCTGCCGGCACGGCAAATCCGGCCAGGCCCCTGCCCCCGGCCGAGGCCCGCGTGCGCATGGCCGGTCCGCAACCAGCCGCAACGCCCCCGGCCACCGCTCCCGTCCCCGCGTCTTCCGTCCCGCCTTCCGCCGCCGCAACCCCGGCCCAGACGGCTTTTCTGCCAACCGCGGTCTTGCCGCAAACCACGCCGTCCGCAGAGGGCACAGCGCCCGCCGCGCCCGCGCAGACCCCCAAAACCGCTCCGTGAAAACGTCCCTCCCCACCTGTCCGGCCGGTCCAGACGCTTTGCCGTTTGGCCGGGAACACCCCTGGCTGGCCCCCCTGGCGGGCTACAGCGATCTGCCCTTCCGTCTGCTCTGCCGGGAATACGGGGCCGCCGTCTGCGTTACGGAAATGGTCAGCGCCAAGGGCCTTGCGTACCAGAGCCCCGGCACCAACGAGCTGCTCCGGACTCTGCCGGAGGATCAGCCTCTGGTGGTGCAACTTTTCGGGGCCGAAGCCGATTTTCTGGGCCGGGCCGTGGGCCTGCTGCGCGAGGCCGGGTTTGGCTGGTTTGACCTGAACATGGGCTGCTCCGTGCCCAAAGTTCTGCGCCAGGGCGCGGGGGCGGCCATGCTGGGAGATACGGACAACGCCCTGGCCGTGGCCCGGGCCATGCTGGCCGCCGCCGGGCCGGGGCGGGTGGGCTTTAAGCTGCGTCTGGGCCTGGATGCGGCCCGGCCCGTGCTGCCGGATCTGGCCCTGCGGCTGGAGGACGCGGGCGCGGGCTGGCTGACCCTGCACCCCCGTACGGCCCGTCAGGGCTTTGGCGGCGTGGCGGATTGGGAAGCTCTGGCCCGGCTGGCCCCGCGGCTTTCCATTCCCTTGCTGGCCAGCGGCGATCTGTTCAGCGCGGCGGACGGCCTGGCCTGCCTGGAGCGCACGGGCGTCGCGGGCGTCATGTACGCCCGCGGGGCTCTGCACAATCCCGCCGTTTTTGCCGAGCACACGGCCCTTTGCGCCGGTCGCGCGCCGGAGCCTCAGGCCGCGTCGCGCCTCAGGGCTATGATCCTGCGCCACATTGCCCTGGCCCGCCGCCACAGCCCCGGCCAGGCCGCCCTGTGGAAGATGCGCTCCGTAGCGCCCCGCTATGTGCGCGCTCTGCCCGGCGCGCGCGCCCTGCGCCAGGAGCTTTGCCGCTGCCGTGACTGGGAAGCCGTGACCGCGGCGCTGGACAATTTTCTGGACGCCTGCGACACTGAGCAGGACTGAACATTGGCTTCAAGCGTAGGGAGGAAGCGCAGTATGGACGTCATCCGCGCCAGAACCGCGGGTTTCTGCATGGGGGTGGGCCTGGCCCTGCAAAAGCTGGAGGCCGCCCTGCAGGAGCGCGCGGCGGATACGGCGCGCATCTGCACCCTGGGGCCCATTATCCACAATCCGCAGGTGCTGGAAGACTACGCGCGCAAGGGCGTGGCGCGCCTGGAGGAACCGGAGGAAGCCCGGCCCGGAGACATGGTGGTCATCCGGGCGCACGGCGTTACCCGGCAGACGGAAGAGCGCCTGCGGGCGGGCGGCGCGCGGGTGCTGGACGCCACCTGTCCCAAGGTCAAAAAGGCGCAGCTTTCCATCGCCAGGGCTACGGCCGGGGGGGCGGCTCTGCTGCTCTTCGGCGAGGCGGATCACCCTGAGGTGCGGGGGCTGGTTTCCTACGCGGGCGGGCCGGCTTACGTCTTTGGGGATATGGAGGCCCTGGAGGCCTTGTCCCTGCCGGAAGACCGTCCCTATGTGCTGGCCTCGCAGACCACGCAGGACCGCGCCCTGTTTGCGGTTATTGAGCGGCTGCTGCGGGGGCGGCTGCCCGGCCTTACGGTGCTTGCCACCATCTGCGACGCCACGCGGGAGCGGCAGGACGAGGCCCGCAGCATTGCCGCCCGCGCGGATGTTATGGTAGTGGTGGGCGGACGGGAAAGCGGCAACACCCGCCGGTTGGCCGATGTGGCTCGGGCCGCGGGCATTGCTACCTATCATGTGGAAACGGTGGACGAGCTGCGGCCCGAATTTTTTGCGCAAAAAGCGCGCGCAGGCCTAACGGCCGGCGCGTCCACGCCGAAAAGCCTCATAGAGGCCGCGGAAGAACGGCTCACGTCCCTGTAGCCCGCGGCGCGGCTGAAGAGCCCGCCCGAAGCGCAGGAGTTTTTTGCTGGAGGCAGCATGGCCCAGACCAATATTTTGCTGGAAGCCGGCACCAACGAACTGGAAGTGGTGGAATTTTACCTGGATGAGGCCGTGCCGGAACAAACGGCCGACGCCGCGCCTGAGGCTGCCGCCGGCGCGCCGCCCAGGGCGGACCGCTACCGGGGGTACTACGGCGTCAACGTGGCCAAGGTGCTGGAGATCATCCGCATGCCCAAGGTCACGGAGCTGCCAGAGGTGCAGCACCCCAGCGTGCGCGGGGCCTTTAACCTGCGCTCGCGCATCATCCCGCTGGTGGATCTGGCCATGTGGCTGGGCAAAACCCATCCGGCCAGCGAGGAGCAGCCCAAAACCATTGTGACGGAGTTCAACAACGTCACCACGGCGTTTATGGTTTCGGGCGTCAACCGCATCCACCGCATCAGCTGGGAGCGGGTGGAGCCGCCCAACAAATATGTGGCGGCCGTGTCCAACAACACGGTCATCGGGGTGGTCAAGCTGGAGGACCGCATTGTCTTTCTGCTGGATCTGGAGAAGGTGGTGGCCGACCTCAACCCCAGGCTGGGCCTGCGCCTGGATGACCTGGGCGCGGACTGGACCAATACGGGCTACAAGGCGCTGGTGGCGGACGACTCCGCCCTGGTGCGCGAAATGCTGCGCGATCTGCTGGAAAAAGCCGGTTTTGCCGTGGAGGTGGTTTCCAACGGCCGCGCCGCCTGGGAACGGCTGGAGGAATTCAAGCGCCGGACGGAAGAAACGGGCCGCGCCCTCACCGAATTTGTGCATGTGGTGGTCTCAGACATCGAAATGCCGGTCATGGACGGGCTCAACCTTACCCACCGCATCAAGACCGACCCGGTGCTGCAAAAGCTGCCCGTGGTGCTGTTCTCTTCGCTTATTACGGATAAGTTGCGCCACAAGGGCGTGAGCGTGGGCGCGGACGACCAGATTTCCAAGCCTGAGGTGACGCAGCTGGCCCAGCGGGCCCTGGCGCTGATCAAGGCGCAGGAAGCAAAGCCCGCGGCCTGAGCGCTGGCCGCGTGGGCGCGGACGTTTCAAGGGAGGGGCGGGAACGCCTCTCCCTTTGTTTGTGGGCGGCGCGCCTTTTGCCAGGGCACGCCCGGCGCGCCCTCCGGACCCCCAAAAAAAAAATTTTAAAACTCCCACATGCTGCAGTGGCCGTGGTCGAAGACGGCGTGGCTGGTGAAGCCGAAGGCCTTGGCGTAGGAGGCCAGGCGGGCGAAGCCGTAGCCCACGTCGTCGGGGCCGTGGGCGTCGGAAGCGAAGCTGATGCGGCAGCCCAACTCGGCCGCGGCGGCCATGATGGGCGGGGCGGGGTAGATTTCGCGGCAGGCTTTGCGCAGCCCGGCGGAGGAGACCTCCATGCCCATGCCCGCGTCGCGCAGGGCGGTGAGGCCCTGGCGGATGAGGGCCATGCTTTCGGGTTTGGCCAGCCAGATGTGGAACTGCTCCACGGAAAAGATTTTGATCAGGTCCGGGTGGGCCGCAATGTTGAAGAGGCCTGAGCGCAGCATGGCTTCCCAGGCCGTGAAGTAGGCGCGGTAGCGGGCTTCGCATTCCTCCTGCGAGAAGGCCTTCCAGGGCTCCGCGCCGTCGTCGAATCCCCAGTGGCCCACAAAGTGGACGCTGCCCAGCAGATAGTCAAAGTCGTAGGCCGCGCAGCCCCGGCGGGTGAAGTCTTCCTGTCCTTCCAGCCAGTCCATTTCCATACCGAAGAGCACCCGGCAGGGGCCGTGGGTGTTGGCGGCCTTGAGCTCCAGCACTTCGCGCACATAGTCCGGCAGGTGGCGGGCGAGCTGGTCGCGGTATTCATGGGTATAGTCAAAGCCCTGGGGCCGGGGAGAGTGCTCTGAAAAACCCAGCAGGGCAAGGCCGCGGGCCGCGGCTGCGGCGTGCATGGCGGCCGGTGTGGCGCTGCCGTGGGAATAGCGGGTGTGGGTGTGCAGGTCGGCGAGAATCATGGGCAATCCTTTGCGTAGAGAATCTGGGTCCGGCGGGAACGTGCTGCGGCGTCAGCGGTTGCGGCGGGCGCTCAGCGCGGTTGTCTGGCGGAACACCCAATATTTGCAGGCCGTATAGACCACGGCCGGCACCAGCAACACGGCAATGGGCATGGCCGCCGTGTAGCTCAGGCCGCAGGCCATGAGCAGCCAGACAATGACGCTGTTGAGGGCCAGCCCTAACGCCTGGGTGGCGGCAAAGCGGGGCAGCATGGTGCGGTCCGCGCCTTTGGCCGGGGCGGCGGCGCGGAAGGTCCAGCGGCTCTGCCCCAGGTAGGAGACGACAAAGCTCAGCACATAGGCCAGGGCGTTGCCCGCCAGGGCGGGCAGCCCCAGCTGGTTGACGAAGAGCAGGCCCAGCAGCCCGTAGCACAGAGCCGCAGTGCCGCCCACCATGCCGAAGCGCACCCAGCGCCGGGCGGTCAGGTCGCGGATAAGGGCAAAGATGGCGTTGGTTGCGTTCATGGCGTTTTGTGGCTTGCGGGCGGGCCCTGCACGGCGCGGGGGGGCGGATTTTCTGCGTGGCGCCCGGCCCTGAGGTGGGCGCGTGGGGCATGGTACCGTTAAGAATATATATCTGCAAGGAGCGTTCGCGGGCCTGCGGCGGACGGAGCTTCACGGGGCGGCGGCAAAGGCGGGCGGCGCGCCGTAGCGCTGCAGCACGGCGTTCAGGCTGCCGTCAAGGAGCATGGCTTTTTCCGCCTGGCGGGCGGGGCTCTGATAAAAAGCGTCGTGCCGCAAGGGGGGGCCGCCGCAGGGCTGGCCGCCGGGATGGCACATGATTTCCACCAGCGCGGCCGCGTCCTGGCGGCGGATGGCCGCAAGGGACGCCGCTGCCAGGGCTGCCGTGAGGCTGCCGCCGGAAACTAGGCCGCAGAGAAAGGCGTTGTGCGCCACGCCGGTCTGGTTGAGCAGGGCGGCCAGCCCGACCGACCAATGCGCCAGCAGGGCGCGGCGCGCGCAGCCTGTAAGCAGCCGCGCTGCGGGCAGGGGGGGCAGGTGCGCCGGTTCTCTGGGCAGGCGGACATAGGCGGGGCTGTGCTCCCGGATGAGCTCGCGCATGACGCCGGAGAGGGCGGGGATGGCGTGGACGTGCAAATGGCCGTCCAGGCGCAGCCCGCCCCGTTGCCGCCACTGCGGGAAGCCCGCGGCAAAGGCGGCGATCTGGGCTTCAAATTCGTCGCGGATGGCGATGAGCAGGGCTTTCCGGCGGCGGCCCACGCTGCCGGCAAGGGCGGCGAGCAATTGCCCCAGGCTGCAGCGGAAGACGCCTGCGGCGTCCGCCAGCGGCCGGACCTGCCCGATGGGGGCGGTGCAGCGGCCCTCAAGAAGATTGAGGTGCAGGCATACGCGCGTCTGCGGCAGGCCGGCAAGCCGGCGCAGGCTTTCCGCAGCCCAGGAGCCGCCCATGAGGACGGAAACGGAATGGAGGGGGCCGTGGGCCAGGCAGGCGAAGATGTCCTCGCTGATGCTTCTGGTCAGACCGCAATCGTCCGCATGGACGATGAGGCGCAGGGATGGGCTGGCGGGTGCGGGCATGGTTCAGAAATCCGCGGCGTCGCTCTGGGCGGTTTCCGCCAGCAGAAAGCGCGGCCTGCCTTTCAGCTCGACGAAGGCGTGGTGGATGTAGGCCGAGAGGATGCAAAGGCCGGTGAGGATGGCGCTGCCGGTAAACAGGATCAGCAGAATGACCGTGGTAAAGCCGGACTGCGCCTCGCCCGTGACGTAGCTCCACAGGGCTTCGCAGCCCACCACAAGGGAGAGGGCGTAAAAAAGCAGGGTGATGCAGCCGATGAGCAGCAAGGGCTTGCCGCTGAAAGAGGTCACGGAATCCACGGCCAGCGTGGTTTTGCGGGCTAGGCTCCATTTGCTGCTGCCGTTGTTGCGGGCGCGGGGCGTAAAAAAGATCTCTTTGTGCCGAAAGCCCATCCATGAGGTCAGGCCGCGGTAAAAGGCCTTGCGTTCGCCCAGGTTGTTCCAGGCATCCACCACTTTGCGGTCAAGGAGCTTGAAGTCCCCGGAGCCTTTGAGATCGTAGGAGGTCAGCATCTGAAAGAGGCGGTAAAAGGCCAGCGCGCAGAACCTGTTAAAAACAGATTCCGCCTGTCGCTCCTGCTTGCGGACGTCCACCACATCCGCCGCGCCGGAGAGCCACAGCGCCGCCATCTCCGGGATAAGCGAGGCCGGGTGCTGCATGTCACTGTCCATGGTGACGACGGCGTCGCCGCGCGCGGCCGCAAGCCCGGCGGAAAGGGCGGCGTCCTTGCCGAAATTGCGGCTCAGCCGCAGGCAGCGCAGGCGCGGGTATTGCTCCGTAAGGCGACGCATGGCGGCCCAGGTGTCGTCCGTGGAGCCGTCGTCAACCAGAATGATTTCGTAGCCGAGGCGGGTTTCCGCCTGCAGCCGGTCAAGCACGGTCGCAAGGTCGGCCACAAATTCGTGCAGGCACGCGCCTTCGCAGTAGGCCGGCGCAACGACGGAGATGGTGGATTTCATGACAAAGCCTCACTGCTGAGGAGGGGCGGCGGCAAGGCCGCGTCTGGCGATGAGCCAGCGGCCGTTGCTCCAGAGGATGCTCCCCTGCCGCGCGATCTGTTCTTGAAGGGAAGTGTCGCCGCACAAAAACCACTGCGCGCCAGAAGCCAGCCAGGCGGCTGTCGCCCCCTGGGCGCTGCTGACATCGGCCAGCGCCAGCCAGCGCGCCGCCCCTTGCGGGTCTTGGTTATAGAGGTAGGAAGAGCCGTCTTTGAAGGCGTAGGTCAGGGGCCGGTACAGCCGGTAGCGCACGGCCATGGCGTCCGGGGCGGCAAAAACAGGCGCCTGCGGCGGCACAAGCCGCTGCAGGGCTTCCAGCGCCTGGGCGTAGTCCGCCCCGCGGCGCAAAACCTCCTGCACCGCCGCGGGCTGCTGCAGGCCCAGAGCCTGACGGAAGGCGAACCGCGCTCCGGAAGCCCAGCGCCCCTGGTCCCAAACCAGTACGCAGACAAAGATGACTGCAGCCGCGGCCGCGGCCCGGCGGGGGGCGCGCTGCCAAAAGCAGGCAAAGGCGCAGATAATCATAAGCCAGCATAAAAGAATGACGAACCTGGTGCCGCGAAGAAGCTCGGAGCCCAGGGGCAGCCTGTGGAGGGTTTCCGCAAGGCTTGCTTCCGTTACGGAAAGCAGGGCCGCAAGGCAAACGCCCAGGAACAGGGTGGGCGTTATGGCCGCCAGGCGCTTCATGGGCGGCGTGCCGCAGCGCCTGGTAATGAAAAAGCCGACAAGGCCGCCGAGCATAAGGGGAAAGGCGTCGTTGCGGTAGTGCAGCAGGCTGATGAGCCTGTGCCAGCGGTTGCCTTCGTCCTCAATGAAGCGTTGGTCGAAAACCTGCTGCAGCACGGCCAGATCCTGCGCCGTAAAGGGCGTGGCGTGCTTGATGGAGCTGCAGAGGTAGAGCAGGGTGGGGAGGCTCCAGGCCATAAGGCTCAGCAGCAGCCGGAGGCCGTGCCGCGGCAGACTGTCGCCCGGCGCCCGGTGGAAAAAAAAGACCGTAAACAGCATGCAGCTTGCCACAAGCGAGCTGATGCCGTGCAGGTACATGCCGCAGCCAGAGGCGAACAGGATGACGGGCCGCCACTGCGGCTTGTCAAGGGCGGCAAGCGTGCCCGCCAGCAACACGGGGAACAGGGCTGCATAAAAAACCCTGGGCGTGATGTCGCCCGATCCGAACCCCCAGTAAGTGCCGAAGTTGACCCATACGGTCACGCCCGTGAGCAGGGCGAACAGGGCGGCCGGCAGGGGCGCGCCCAGCAGGCGGCGGCCCAGATAGTAGCAGCCGACGTAATGGAGGAAAACGCCCGCCGCGCCGGCCCGCAGCAGGCCCTGCACCACATCGCCGCCGGGCTGGAGCAGCGCCGCCAGCGAGGACTCAAAGTTGATGATGGAATTGGCGGTGGTGGGCACGGCCAGCAAGGGATCCTGCGCAAAGAGCCCCCGGTGCAGCTCGCCGGCCATGTTCTGCGCGTAGCAGCAGAGGTCGCTGCTGATGGCGAGCCCGTTGGAGGAAAGCTGCGTCACGCCCCACAGGCCGACCAGGGCATAGGCCGCAACGGCGAACAGAAAGACCATATCCCAGAGCATATATTGGGGGGGGCGGGTGCGTGTCATTGTTTGAGCGCCTGCAGCGTGCGGTCCTGTGCCGTGAAGATTGTTGTCCCGTCGGCGCGGGGCGCGGACGGAGCAACGGGTTGCCGCGTCGGGAAGCCCGTCGGGCTCTGTGCGCGCGCAACCTTGCGTAAAACATCTATCGTGCGAAGATTAATTTTTGTAACGAATTGGAAGAAGTATTGCAAGGTGGCGCGGCCCGGACGCCGGAACTTTTGCCTGAGAAGTCGGGCCGTTTTTGTGCGGCGCGGAAGGCCCGCAGGGAAGGTGGCGCGAAGCTGCCTCCGGGAGCAGGGAAGGAAGCGCTGGGGTACAGTTTCCTTCCCCGCTCCGGGACGCATTCACAACTGGCGTGCGGCTGGGGCCTCAGCCCCGCAGGCGGCGGACAATCTCCTGCCCTGCGCGGCGGCCAGCGCCCATGGCCAGGATGACGGTGGCCGCGCCGGTGACGATGTCGCCGCCGGCGAAGACGTTGGGAATGGAAGTCTCGCCCGTTTCCTCATGAACCTGGATGTAGCCGCGCTGGGTTTTGACCAGGTCGGGGGTGGCGTCCAGGAGGATGGGGTTGGAGCGGGTGCCCAGGGCCACAATGGCCAGGTCCGTGGGCATGTCGTATTCCGAGCCGGCGATGGGCACGGGGCGGCGACGGCCCGAGGCGTCGGGTTCGCCCAGCTCCATCTTCTGCAGGGTAACGGAAGTCAGGTGCAGCTCCGCGTTGCCGTTGAAGCGCAGGGGCGCGGAGAGCATGGCAAACTGCACGCCTTCTTCTTCGGCGTGTTCCACTTCTTCCAGGCGGGCGGGCATTTCGGCCCTGGTGCGGCGGTAGACAATGTGCACGCTTTCCGCGCCCATGCGCAGGGCTGTGCGGGCCGCATCCATGGCCACGTTGCCCGCGCCGAATACGGTGACGTTTTTGCCGGGGAAGGCCGGGGTGTCCTGCTTGGGGAAGTCGTAGGCCCGGCCCAGGTTCACGCGGGTAAGGTATTCGTTGGCCGAGAACACGCCCACCAGATTTTCACCGGGCACGCCCAGAAAGGTGGGCAGGCCCGCGCCCACGCCGATGAACACGGCGTCGTATTCCTTGCGCAGATCCGCCACATCCACGGTGCGGCCGCCCACGCTGTTGAGGTGGAACTCCACGCCGGACTGGCGCAGGCCGTCAATCTCCGTGGCTACAACGCTCTTGGGCAGGCGGAAGGCGGGGATGCCGTAGATGAGCACGCCGCCGGGCTCGTGCAGGGCTTCAAACACGTCCACCCGGATGCCCGCGGCGGCGCAGACGCCCGCACAGGTCAGGGAGGAGGGGCCGGAACCGATGCAGGCCACCTTTTTGCCGTCCAGGGGCAGGGAGCAGGCATTGGTGCCGGTTACCTGCTCGCAGGCGGTGGTGGCGATGTAGGTATCGGCCACAAAGCGCTCCAGCCGACCGATGGCCACGGGCTGGCCCTTGGCCTTGAGCACGCACTTGCCTTCGCACTGGTGCTCCTGCGGGCAGACCCGGCCGCAGACCGCAGGGAGGCTGTTGGTGCTTTTGATGATGCGGTAGGCGGCGTCCATGTTGTTCTGGGCCACCTGGTGGATGAAGTCGCGGATGGGCACTTCCACCGGGCAGCCGGTGACGCAGAGGGGTTTTTTGCACTGCAGGCAGCGCGCGGCCTCCTGCAGGGCCATTTCCCTGGTGTAGCCCAGGGCCACTTCCTCAAAATTGCCGCGTCGCACGGCGGCGGGCTGACAGGGCATGGGCGTCCTGGGGGCCACGGTCTTTTTGGGTTTGCTAGTTTCCATGAGCGGACCTCTGGTAGGCTTCAAGAGAAATGCGTTCCTGCTCCCGGTAGGCGGCCAGCCGACGGCGCAGCTCTGGGAAATCCACTTCGTGGCCGTCAAATTCGGGGCCGTCCACGCAGGCAAACTTGGTTTTGCCGCCCACGCTCACACGGCAGGCGCCGCACATGCCGATGCCGTCCACCATGATGGGGTTGAGGCTCACCGTGGTCTTGACGCCGAAAGGACGGGTGGTTTCGGCCACGGCGGCCATCATGGGCACGGGGCCCACGGCCACCACCTCAAAGACGGCCTTGTCCTTTTCCAGGCGGTCCCGCAGCAGGTCGGTGACCAGCCCCTTGTGGCCGTAGCTGCCGTCGTCCGTAGAGATAAGCAGCTCGTCCACAAAGGAGGCCAGCTCCTTCTCAAACAGCAGCAAGTCCTTGCTGCGCGCGCCGATGATGCCCACCACCCGGTTGCCCACGCGGGCGTGGCCTTTGGCGATGTGGTGCATGGCGGCAATGCCCGTGCCGCCGCCCACGCAGATCACGGTGCCGTGTTTTTCAATGTGGGTGGGGTGCCCCAGGGGACCGCAGACGTCCAGAATGGCGTCGCCCTGGTTCAGTTCCTCCAGCATGGCCGTGGTTTTGCCCATGACCAGGTAAACGATGGTGATGGTGCCCTGCGCGGGATCGGTATCCGCGATGGTCAGGGGGATGCGCTCGCCCTGGGGGCTCACGCGCAGCATAACAAAGTGCCCAGGCCGCGCTTTTTGGGCGATCTGCGGCGCGTGGAGCACCAGTTTGCTGGTTTTGCCCGGGATCAGGCGTTCCTTGTGCAAAATGGGTGTCGGCATAGGCTCTCCTCATTCAAGCAGCATTGCCGCCGATAGTAGCCATGACGCGCAAGCCTTGCAAGCGGCGCGCGATTTGTAATGGTATCGCGACATCTTTTGCGGATTTTTATACCATAAGGGCGGAGGGATTTGGCCGTGCCGGGCCGGCTGCCGCAAAAAAGGCCGGTTGGACGGTTTTGGGCCTAAAGAAGGTTTTTTTGTTACCGATAGTAGTAAGTGTTGTGGAAAAGCAGAAGGCTCAGGGCCCCGCCGCGGCGGCGGGCGTCTGCGCCTTCTATAAACGGGAAGCAATGACCGATTCAGGGAGGAATGGTCATGACGTACGACTGGTTGCATGCGCTTCCCACGGCGGCCTCGCCGCCGGAGCCTGAGAGCGCGCCCGCGCGGCGCGACCTGGAGGCTCTGGAGCGCTACCTTGCCGTGCTGGAAGCGAACCGAAGGGCCGGCCGCACGGCGGTGACAGATGCGGTGCTGGCCCTGGATATGGCAGGATTTGTGCGGCAAAGCCTGCGCGAGCCGGGTAGACGCCCCTGCGGCGTCAGCCCGGCAGTGCTGGCCATGACTCTGGTGCGGCGCACGGTGGACGCGCCGGAGCAGTAACGCAGCAACAACCGTTCCCGGAGGTTCGGCCCTGGCCCTGAAACCTGCGTGGAATCCGCCTGTGGAAGCGCCGTCGCGCGGGCTTGATGAAGCCCCGCGGCGGCGCTGTTTTTTGCAGGTCAGGGCCGCGTGGCGGGGCCCCAGCGACGGCGCAGGCAAGAGGCCCGGCGTACAGGCGCACGCGCAAACCCACGGCGGCGGGCTGCATGACGTGCCTGCCGACGCAAGCGGACCCGCCCCGCCCCGTCCCCGTCTTCGGCGGCGGGCTTTGCAGAGAGGTGAACCCACGTTGCCGCTTCGCGGCGACGGCCGCGAGGATTTGCCTTCCTTCAGCGCGCGTTTTGGGTTATACTTGCCCTGCCGCCGGGCTGCGGGCCGCCACCGCGGCCTGCGGCAATAGTTGTCGGCAGCGCGGGGAAGCGGTTGCAACGCCGCTCCGCAAGGAGGACGTATGGACGGGCAGCGCGCCTTGCGGCGGGCCATTTTTCTGGATCGGGACGGCACCCTGAACAAAGACACGGGCTATGTGCACCGCAAGGAGGATTGGCAGTGGCTGCCCGGCGTGGCGGAGGCGCTCAAACGCTTCCGCGCCGTGGGCTACGCCCTGGTGGTGGTGAGCAACCAGTCCGGCCTGGCGCGGGGCATGTACGATCTGGCGGACCTGCGCGCCCTGGAAGCCTGGGTTGACGCGGACCTGGCGGCCAAAGGCGCGGCCATTGACGCCTGGTACTACTGCCCGCATTTGCCGGAGCTGACCGGCCCCTGCACATGCCGCAAGCCCGCGCCGGGCCTGCTGCTGCGCGCTGCGGCAGAAATGGGCCTGGACCTTGCGCGATCCTGGATGGTGGGCGACAGGGTGCGCGACGTGGAGGCGGGGCTGGCGGCGGGCTGCCGCTGCGTGCTGCTGCGCCCGGCACAGGGCGGCTACGAGGCGGACGCGCCCGTGCCCGAAGGCGTGGCCGTTGCCCCGCATCTGCCCGCGGCGGAGGTGCTTATTCTGGGGCCGGAGCTGCGCCGTCTGCGCGCGGAACGCGAAATTCGCGCCAGCAGATTAAAAGATATGGGTTAATGAGGCGTGTCCGACAGCGCGTGCAAAAGACTTCTGGCCTGGGCAATTATCTGTGTATCCACGTTCTTCGCTTTAAAAGCTACATAGGTAAGACATTCACGCAGGAGTAGGGCGTCTGAAAAAATTTTTTTGGCAGCGCTGGCTCTTATTCCGGCTCCCGCTTCATTGGAGATTTGTTTTTCTATTTGATAACGCAGTGCGGCACTGTTTTCAGGTTTAGAGCTCCAAAAGGAATATTCAGTTATAAAGATTTTTATTCCAAGAGATTGCAATGCGCGTGGAGCTGGCATCTGCCCTCCTTGCGGTCAAGCTATGTATACTGCGGTTCGTTTTCTTTAATGATCTGGAAGGACTTCATGGCTTTGACCGTGCCGGCTATGCCCTGGTACTTGCGCACGCCCGCCACCGTGCAGGTAAGCAGGTCTTCCTGGTCCGTATCCAGCGCCAGCACGTCGCCCACCTGCATGCGCAGGAGCTGGTTGCCGGTGATGGTGGTGCGGCCGAAAAGCACCTTGAGCTCCACGGGCGTTTCCATAAGCCGTTCTTTGAGCCGGGCCACCCAGGCGTGGTCCACCTCCAGGCGTTCGGTCTGGAAGCTGGCGTGCAGCTTGGAGCGGATGGGCTCAATGGTGGCGTAGGGCAGGCAGATGACCATGGAGCCCAGGGCTGTATCCAGCTCCACTTCAAAAGTGATGACCACCACCACGTCGCTGGGCGGCACAATGGCCGCGAACTGGGGGTTGATCTCGCTGCGCACCAGCTCCAGCTTCACGTCGTGCACGGGCCGCCAGGATTCCTCCATGTTGTCCAGGGCGATCTTGACGATCTTGTCCACTACGGCCTGCTCAATGCGGGTGAATTCGCGGCCCTCCACCTTGGGCTGGGAGCCGGAGCCGCCGAAGACGTTCTCCACCAGAGCGAAGACCAGGCGCGAATCCACAATCATAATGGCGTTGCCGCGCAGAGGATCCATTTTAAAAATATTGATGGAGGTGGGCACGGGCAGGGAGCGCATAAACTCCCCGAACTTGGTCATGTCTATGGAAATGGGGTTGAGCTCCACCCTTTTGCGCACGGCATTGGAAAGGGCGTTGGTGCAGAGGCGGGCAAAGCGGTCGTTGACGATCTCCAGCACGGGCATGCACCCGCGGATGATGCGGTCCTGATTGGCCAGATCAAAAGGCACAATGCCGGAGTCGTCCTCCGGCGTTTCGGTCTCGCTTTCGATTTCGCCGCCCGTCAGCCCCCGCAACAGGGCGTCCACTTCGTCTTGCGCCAGAACTTTGTTCATGTCTGCACCAAACTCCCGCCGGAAGGTCTTGCCGCATCACGGCGTTATTGCTTCATACTGCAAAAAAAAGGCCAGTTTGACAAGCGGCCGTCCCCAAACGGCCGTCCGCGTCCCTTGCGCCTGCGTCCGGCTCCTGTTCAAGGGGGCGCAGCCTTCGGCCCCTTGCCTTTGCCCGGGCCTTGGGGCAGGCTGCGGCCATGCTGTTGCGTCTTTTCCCCACTGCGGCGGCGTCCGCGCCGGCGTCTCCGGCGGAAGCCGTCAGCCGCGCGACTGTGCAGGCCGCGCCGGGCGCAGTCCTTTCTCGGGCTGTCTGGCTTTCGGGCCTTGTGCCGCCGCAGCCCCTGTGCGGCGGCCTGGGGCGCTGCGGGCGCTGCCGGGTGCGCTTTTGCCGCGCGGCCCCGCCGCCCTTGCCCGCTGAGGTGGAAACGTTCACGCCGCAGGAGCTGGCGGCGGGCTGGCGGTTGGCCTGCCGCCGCACGGTTCCGGAAACTGGGGATTATTTGGACCTGGAACTGCCGGAGGAAGATTTTTACGCTTTCGGCGCGGCCGGGGCAACAGGTTCGTCCGCTTCGGGAACGGCCGTGACCCCGGCGGACGGCGCGCCCCTTGCGCTGGCCGTGGACCTGGGCACCACGTCCCTGTACTGGCGGGCCGTGACCCCGGAGGGCGAGGTGGCGGCGCAGGGGCACGGGCTCAACCCGCAGGCCGGGGCCGGGGCGGACGTCATGTCCCGCCTGGCCGTGGCGCGGGAGCCGGAGGGCCGTCGGGTGCTGGCGGAGCTTGTCCGGCAGGAGCTGCGCGCCGTGACGGCCCGGCTGGAAGCGCGGGGCGCGGGGCGCGTCCGGCGCGTCTGCCTGGCGGCCAATCCCGCCATGACGGCCATTTTTCTGGATCGGGACGTGTCTGGCCTCTGCACCGCGCCCTACCGGCTGGATTTTGCCGGGGATGCGGTCGCGGACGTGCCCGGCCTGCCCCCGGTCTATGTGCCGCCCCAGCCCGCGCCTTTTGTGGGCGGGGACGCAAGCGCCGGGCTGGCGGCCCTGCTGGCCCGGCATGCGCCCCGGCCCTTTGTGCTGGCGGATATGGGCACCAACGGCGAAATGGCCCTCATGACCGACGCGGGCCTCTGGCTGACCAGCGTGCCCCTGGGCCCGGCCCTGGAGGGCATCGGGCCGGAGTGCGGGCAGCAGGCCGGGCCCGGCGTGGTCACGGGCTTTGCCCTCACGCCGCAGGGCCTGACGGCGCGTTTTTTTGCGGACCCGGCAGCGAGGGCGGCGGGTGCGGCCCACAGCGCGGCCTGCCCTTGCCCCGCCTGCGCGGGCCCGCAGCCCGGTCAGGACCGGCGGGCCCGCGGCATCAGCGCCACGGGCTACCTCTCCTTGCTGGCCGCACTGCTGCGCGCCGGGCTGCTGCGCCCCGACGGGCGTCTGGATCCCGCCCCGGCCATGCCCCTGGCCCGCCGGGTGGCCGCCGGTCTTGAAGGGGGGCGTCTGCGCCTGCCGCACGGCCTGCGGCTCTGCCCTGCGGATGTGGAGGAGCTGCTCAAGGTCAAGGCGGCGTTCGCCCTGGCGCTGGCGGCCCTGCTCCGGGCCGGAGGCGTGCCCGTGGCCGGGCTTGCGCGCCTGTACCTGGCCGGCAGCCTGGGCGTGCATGTGGGCCTGGACGATCTGGAGACCCTGGGTTTCCTGCCCGCCGGCCTGGCCACCCGCACCCGGGCCGCGGGCAACACGGCGCTGGAGGGGGCCGCGCTGCTGGCCCTGCGCCCGGCGCGGGGCAGAGGGCTGGCCCGGATCTGCCGCGCGGCCCACGTTCTGGCCCTGACCGAACAACCGGATTTTGCCCAAGACTACCTGCGCCAGATGCGCTTTGGAGGCTGAATGTCCCGCAACGCCGCCGCGACCAGCGGTTTCTCGCCGTCCCGCAAAAAAAAGAGGGCAGGGGCCCCTGCCGCGCCTTGCCCTGCGCATTCTCCTCGTCCTGAGAATCAGGACGGAGCGCGACGTCCCCACCGTGAAGATGCGGGGCGGCCCGGTCCGGAGCAGGGCCGCCGCCCGACCGGCAGGCCGCGTCCGGCGCGTCGGGATCAGGCCGCGCGCCCGGCGGCGGAGCGTCCGTCCCCTTCTGAACGACGTTCGTCCCGCCCCGCTGCGCTGCCCGGATGCACCCCCTGGCGGCCAGCGGCCCAGCTGCTGCCCCCCGTACCTGAGGAGACGCGTCGGCTGCTGGAGCGCCTGCCCGAGGCCCTGCGCCGGGTGCGGCCCCTGAGCGCGGCCCACCGGCGCAGTCTGCCCGATGACGTGGCCGCCCTCTCCCAACTGCTCACCACGGAGCGGGCCGGGCTGCAACGGCCGTACTGGAGCTCCCCGGCGGCGGTGAGCGCTTATCTCTATTATTTTCTGCCCTGGAATCTGCTGCGGCTGGTGCGGCTGCTGGCGGCCCTGCCGCTGCCGGATCCGCGCGCGGCCGCGCCGGAGGGCGGCCAGGCCCTGCTGCTGGATCTGGGCTCCGGACCGCTGACCCTGCCCCTGGCCCTCTGGCTGGCCAGGCCCCAGTGGCGCAGTGCCCCCATTCAGGTGCTGGCCGTGGATACGGCGGCCCAGCCGCTGGACCTGGGCCGGGATCTGCTGACCGCCCTGGGCGAGCTGCACGGCGCGCCGGTCTGGCCCGTGCGCGTCGCGCGCGCCCCCCTGGAACGCGCCGCCCGCGCCGCCGGGCCATTGCTGGCGGGGGGCAAGGTCCGCCCCTGGCTGGTGAGCGCCGCCAATGTGCTCAATGAGCTGCGCTTTGGCGGGCACGGCGGGCACGGGGCGTACCCTGAGGACGAAGAGGCCGAGGAGCGCCCCCAGGGCTGCCGGGACGAACGGCTGGAAGCGCTGCTGGCCTCGTTGGGGCCGTTGTTCTGGGAGCGGACGGCGGATGGCCCGACGGCGGAGCTGGAGCCTCCAGCCCGCGCAGGCGGCCGGAATGCCGGAGGGGGGAAGACCGTGGGCGCGACGGTTGCGCCCGGGCTTGCGGCCGGGCCGGACCTGCTGGTGGTGGAGCCGGGCACGCGCCTGGGGGGCGGCACGGTCATGCGGCTGCGTCGGCTGGCCCTGGAGGGCGGCCTGCGGGCTACGGCCCCGTGTCCGCACAGCGCGGCCTGTCCTTTACTGGAAGAGCGCGGCCGGGGCTGGTGCCATTTTACTTTTGACAGCGGCGGCGCGCCTGCCTGGCTGGAGCAGCTTTCCGCTCAATCCGGGCTGGCCAAGAGCGGTTTGAGCCTTGCGCCGCTGCTTCTGACGCCGCGCCCTGCGGCGGAGGACGCCGGGGCGGACGGATCTGGCGCGGCGGCAGGTGACGCTGCCGCGGAGGGGAACGCCGCGGAGCCGACGGCCAGGCACAGCCGCGCGTGCGCCGCGCCGACGGGGGCCGGACGCGCCGCCGGAGCGCAGCCCGGCACAGAAGCCGCTGCGGGAGCGACGTGCCTGGCGCGGGTGCTTTCCGCGCCCTTTGCCGTGCCGGGCCTGCGGGGCGAGGCGCGTTACGCCTGCATGGCGGACGGACTGGCCTTGCTGGAAGACGCGGCAGGCCTGGCCTGCGGCGCGCTGACGCCCGTGCGCGTGCCGGAGAACGCCCGCCAGGACCGCAAAAGCGGGGCAGTTATCCTGCCTGCGCCCCAGGCTTCGCGGCGCGACAGGACTTGACACCGCCCGCCTGCCAATGGTTAAACCAAGCCCGAACCCGATAGCGGAACAGATTTCGGAGCGTGGCGCAGTCTGGTAGCGCACCTGCTTTGGGAGCAGGAAGTCGCTGGTTCGAATCCAGTCGCTCCGACCAGATATATTAAAGGCTTATGATAAATAACCATAAGCCTTTTTTATTGGGACATACAGAAGGGTAATCCTCCCAAAAAGAAGTAGCGTTTATGGGTAGAATTTCCGATACTGACCCGAACGGAGATTTTACATGAAAGCGTCCAGATTTTCCGACAGCCAGATTTTGGGAATTTTGAGGCAGGCCGAGAATGGGATCCCCGTGACCGAGCTTTGCCGCGAACACGGCATAAGCAGCGCCACGTTTTATAAATGGCGGGCAAAATATGGCGGCATGGATGTTTCGCTCATGGCTCGGATGAAAGAGCTGGAGAAGGAAAATGCCCGCCTGAAAAAGATGTATGCCGAAACGCAACTCAAATATGAAGTTATCCAGGAAGCCCTCACAAAAAAATGGTAAGGCCGTCTCAACGGGTTGAGCAGGGCAGGGGCTATGATGGGCTGCTGCTGGGCCACGCGGTCAATCGGGCCTTGTCCATGCGGCAGACGCGGGGCGTGCGCGTGCTGATCGTGGATGCCAAGGAGGCGCGGGTCGCCGCGTTCTACGAGGGCTTCGGCTTCCGGCGTACGGCTGGCGCGGCGCTGACGTTGTATTTGCCTGTGCCAGTCTCGGTGGATTGAACATGCAGTCTGCTTTTACCGCCTACCATGCCAAGTACTACGCCCACGAGCTGACGCGACGACACGCCGCCGATGGCGTAGATCGCCTCTCCCAATCGCTGTTCGATGCCAGCGTCGATCTGAACCCGCATCAGATCGAAGCAGCGTTGTTCGCCCTACGCAATCCCTTGCAGGAAGGCGTACTGCTGGCTGACGAGGTGGGGCTGGGCAAGACCATCGAAGCCGCGCTGGTGATTTGCCAATGCTGGGCTGAGCGCCGCCGCCGGCTCTTGGTCATCTGCCCGGCAAGCCTGCGCAAGCAATGGGCGCAGGAGCTGCACGATAAGTTCGCCGTGCCCACTACCGTGGTGGATACCGTTGCTCTGCGCAAGCAGTCCGCTGGCGATACACTCGCCACACTGCAACGGCTGGTCGGCAAGGCGGTTGTGATCCTGTCCTACCAGTTCGCCGCCAAACTGGAGGCCGAGCTACGGGCCGTGCCATGGGATGTGGTGGTCATCGACGAAGCGCACAAACTGCGCCATGCACACCGCGCCAGCAACCGCACCGGGCAGGCGCTCAAGCGCGCACTGCAAGGTCGCAAGAAGCTGCTGCTCACCGCTACGCCGATGCAGAACTCGCTGATGGAGCTGTACGGCCTGTCGACGTTGATCGACGAGCACCTGTTCGGCGACGAGGCCGCCTTCCGCAAGCAGTTCATGAACAGCAGCACCGGAATGGATGAATTGCGTGAGCGCCTTGCCAGCTTCGCAAAGCGCACCTTGCGGCGCGATGTGTTGGAGTACATCCAATACACCGAACGCAAGGCACTCACCCAGCCGTTCAATCCCACCGACGCCGAACAGGCGCTCTACGAACGTATCTCGGCCTTCCTCCAGAAAGAAGATTCCTACGCCCTGCCCAAGCAGCAACGCCATCTCACGGCGCTGATCTTGCGCAAGCTGCTGGCCTCCAGTTCGCACGCCGTTGCTGCCACCTTGGCCACCATCCGCGAGCGCCTGCGGGATTTGCTCACGACAGGCCAAGCGCAAGACGACGGCAGCCCGCTGGTCGAACAACTCATTGCCGAGGACGACCTGGAGCAGGACTACCTGGAAGAGGACGCCAGCGAGGCCGACGAAGACGCCGAAGCCCTTACGCCCGCGCTAACGGAAGGCGCTAAGACGGGCGCTGCAAAAGATGCCCATGCCGACCGCGCTGCCATCACCTCCGAGATCGAGGAGCTGACCTCCTTCATTGATGCCGCCCAGGCCCTGAAAACCGACACCAAGGCACAGGCGCTATTGAAGGCGCTCAACCTGGGCTTCGGCAAGCTGGCTGAGCTGGGCGCACCGCGCAAAGCCATCATCTTCACGGAGTCCAGGCGCACGCAGGAGTACCTGCACCGTTTCCTCACAGCCAACAGCTACGCGGGCAAGCTGGTGCTGTTCAGTGGCACCAACACCCACGAGGAATCCACAGCCATCTATCAGCGCTGGCTGGAAGAGTACAAAGGCACCGATCGCGTCACCGGCTCGCCGCAGGTGGACCGCCGCACCGCGCTCATCAATCACTTTCGCAAGGACGACGGCACCGGCGCGGAAATCATGATCGCCACCGAAGCGGCGGCCGAAGGCGTCAATCTGCAGTTCTGCTCGCTGGTCATCAACTACGACCTGCCGTGGAACCCGCAACGCGTCGAACAGCGCATTGGCCGCTGCCATCGCTACGGTCAGCGTTTCGATGTGGTGGTCATCAACTTCCTCAACACCCGCAACCAAGCCGACCAGCGCGTACTGGAACTGCTCACCGAGAAATTCAACCTGTTCTCGGGCGTGTTCGGCGCAAGCGATGAAGTGCTCGGTCGTGTCGAGGGCAGCATCGACTTCGAGAAGCGCGTGCTCCAGATTTACGACACCTGTCGTCAGCCGGACGAGATCGAGGCCGCCTTCAATCAGCTGCAAGCAGAACTGGAAGAATCCATCGCCGACCGCATCAAGGAAACCCAGACGCAATTGCTGGAGAACTTCGACGAGGACGTTCACGACCGCCTAAGGCTGCGACTGGATGAGACCGAAGCAAGGCTTGACAAACTGGGGCGCTGGTTCTGGGGTGTCACACGCTTTGCGCTCAATGACCGTGCACGCTTCGACGAGCAGTCCCATGCGTTCTCATTGAGCACGCCGCCGACCGGCATCGCGCCGGGTCGCTACCAGCTCATCCGAGGGGCGGCGCAGCCGGACATGCTCGCCCACGCCTACCGCCTCAGCCACCCGCTGGGGGAATGGAGCATTGATACCAGCCTGAAGGCAGCAACCCCCGTTGCCATCTTGAAGCTCGACTACAGCAAACACGGCGCACGCGTTTCCGTGGTCGAGAATCTGCGCGGCAAGTCTGGCTGGCTGACGCTGGTTCGACTGGAAGTGACGGCCTTCGAGACCACCGAGGCGCTGCTGTTCTCCGGCCTCACCGACGATGGCCAGGTGCTGGATCAGGAAACCTGCGAAAAGCTGATGACCATTCCAGCCGCAGGCAAACCCACGCCTCTGAGAACGGCCATCCCCGAGGCCCTGATGGCCAACAGCCAGCGCGCGGTCGCCGCCACCCTTGCTCAGGTGCTGGAAACCAACCAGCGCCTGTTCAACGAGGAGCGCGACAAGCTGGAACGCTGGGCCGATGACAAGCTGCTGGCCGCAGAGGAAGCCCTGAAGCACACCAAGGCACATATCGCCCAGCTGAAGCGCGACGCCCGCAAGACGGCCACCTTGCAGGAGCAAGACGGCATCCAGCGTGAAATCGCGGAATTGGAACGCAAACAGCGCCGTCAACGACAGGACATCTTCGCCGTCGAGGACGAGATTATCGCCAAGCGTGACGAATTGATTGCCTCGCTCCAGCAGCGATTGCAAGAAAAGACATCCAGCGAAACCCTGTTCAGCATCCGCTGGCAGGTATCGTGAAATCAGCATCAGAAATTGCGAGATCAGGGAGCGCCATGACCACCAAACAGAATCCAAAATTCCAGGAGCTCGTCGCCAAGCTGCGCGAAATCTTCCAGATAGACCGTCCGGAACTGGATTTCGGCATCTACCGCATCCTCAATGCCCGCGCGGGTGAGATCAACGACTATCTGCAAAGCCGGCTGGCCGAGAAGGTACAGGCCGCACTCTCCGCAGGCAGCACCGCCAGCGCACAGCAATTGCAGGTCGATCTGTACAAGGCCATCCAGCAGGCGCAAGACGTGGGTATCAACCCCGATGACGCGCCCAAAGTCAAGGACCTGCGCGCCAGGCTGAAAGAAGCCACCGCAGGCAACAGTGAACACGAAAACGCCGTGTTTTCGCACCTGCTCACCTTCTTCTCGCGCTATTACCAGGATGGCGATTTCATCAGCCAGCGCCGCTACAAGGGCGACACCTACGCCATCCCCTACGCGGGCGAGGAGGTGATGCTGTACTGGGCCAACAAGGATCAGTACTACACCAAGAGCGGCGAAAACTTCAGCAATTACCGCTTCAAGCTCGATGATGGCCGCAGCGTGCATTTCCGCCTCGCCGCCGCCGACACCGCCAAGGACAACCGCAAGGACAACGACAAGGAACGCCGCTTCGTGCTGGCGCAGCACAAGACCGTCACCCGCGTGGATGAAAACGGCGACGAGTACGAAGAAGACATCCTGCCGGTGGAGGAAATCGCCACGGCCGACGGCCAGACCGAACTGGTGATCCGCTTCGAGTACGCCGCCCAGTCCAAAGGCACCAAGCAGGAGGCGCTAGTCACCAAGGCCGTGGAGGCCGTGCTGGCCGATGCCGCCGTCAAGGCCCGCTGGCTTTCCTTAAGCAACCGTGCGCCGACGGAAAAGAATCCGCAACGCACGCTGCTGGAAAAACACCTGACGAACTACACCACGAAGAACACGGCGGATTACTTCATCCACAAGGACCTGGGTGGCTTCTTGCGCCGCGAGCTGGACTTCTACATCAAGAACGAAGTCATGCATCTGGACGATGTGCAGAATGCGGGCGCGTTCGCGGACATCGAAAAGAACCTGCGCATGATCCAGTGCCTGCGCAGCATCGCGCTGGAGCTGATCACGTTCCTGGCGCAGTTGGAAGACTTCCAGAAGAAGCTGTGGCTGAAAAAGAAATTCGTGGTGTCCAGCCACTACTGCATCACGTTGGATCGGGTGCCGGAAGCACTGTGGCCGGAAGTGGCGGCCAATGAGCAGCAATGGGCGCAGTGGAAACAGCTGGGCGTTTGGGATGGCGATGCGCCGGGGACTCTGGAGGACTTGACGGCTGCGCAGTATCGGATGGTGGATACGAGTCTGTTTAGTCGAGATTTTGCTGAAAGATTGTTGTCCGAAATCGAAGGGGTTGATGAGAGCTTAAATGGCCTCCTTTTTCACGGAGACAATTTTCAGGCGCTTAATTTCCTAAATCACCAATTCAATAAATCCATTGGTTGTATTTATATTGACCCTCCCTACAACGCGCCGAATAGCCAAATTGCATACAAGAACAACTTCAAACATTCATCATTTCTCTCGCTCATTGACAACAGACTAAGCGCTGCTAAACCGTTATCTTCAGATAGCGGCGCGCTTGTCATCGCAATTGACAAGAACGAGGAGAATGGGGTTTCTAGGCTCGTATCCGAGCTTTTCCATGATAACGACAATGTTTTGGTGACTGTCGAGCACAACAGAAAGGGTGTGCAAGGAGATCACTTCTCTTACACGAATGAGTATGCAATTTTTTCCATTCCGAAATCCCGAGGCGACTTGAATCAGGTCGCGAGGGAGGAAGGTGACTATGAATACTCAAATCTTCGGAATTGGGGTGGGGAGTCCCTGCGAACTGATGCTGCAAATTGCTTTTATCCAATTTACGTTAAAGGTCAAGATATCGTTGGTTTTGGTGATGTTTGGTTTGACACGGATCAGCATCCCGCGGGAGCTAATGTGCTTCGTGAAGATGGCGTTGTTGAGGTGTTTCCAATCGATGGTAATCGTATAGAAAGAAAGTGGCGATATGAGCGAGGAACCGTCGAGTCAATAAAGAGTCGCCTGAAGGTCGATATTGGGCGAGGTGGGATGATTCAGATCAAGATTGCAAAGGTGAGCGATCAATTCAAGACTGTTTGGTATTCGCCGAAGTACAACGCTGGAGATAACGGAACTCAACTAGCAAAGCAAATGGGTGTTCCGATTGGTGAATTTGACTATCCGAAATCAATTCACACCACAAAAGATTGCATATTCGCTGTGTCATCCGATGATGACTGGGTGCTGGACTATTTTTCCGGCTCCGGAACCACTGGCCAGGCTGTGATCACACTTAATCGTGAAGTCCAAGGCTCTCGCCGTAAATACATTCTTGTTGAGCAAGGTGAATACTTCGAGTCGGTACTTAAGGCTAGATTGCAGAAGACTGTGTATGCCGCGACTTGGGCAGATGGTAAGCCAACCAGCCCTGAAACCGGCATTTCCCACTGCTTCAAAGTCCTCAAGCTCGAAAGCTACGAAGACACCCTGAACAACCTGCAACTGCGTCGTACGTCCGCGCAGGGCGATTTGCTGAACACCTTGCCGCAGCAGGCCAAGGACGACTACCTGCTCAACTACCTGCTGGACGTGGAAAGCCGTGGCTCGTTGCTGTCGGTGGGAGACTTCAAGAAGCCCTTCGACTACACCCTCAATGTGGCCGTGGATTCGGCGGGCGCGTTCGAGCCGCGTAAGGTCGATCTGGTGGAAACCTTCAATTACCTAATCGGCCTGCGCGTCAAGCACATGGACGCCCAGCCGCAGCGCGGCTTTGTCACCGTTACCGGCACCTTGCCCAGTGGCGAAAGCTGCCTGGTGCTCTGGCGCGATTGCGACGTGCTGGACTACGAAGGCATCAGCAAGCTCTGTGACAAGCTGGCCATCAACCCGGCGGACAACGAGTTCGACGTGGTCTACATCAACGGCGACCACAACATTCCCACCGTGCTGACGCAGACGGCCGAGGAAGGCGGTGCCACCCGCGTACTCAAGCTGCGTCAGATCGAGCCGGAGTTTCTGGAGCGCATGTTCTCGGTGGAGGACATCTGATGGCGCGCGCAGCAAAACCGAAAGCCCAAAAACGCAGCTTCCATCAGGAATTGGTGCTCAACCGCTGGGTGCTGGGTTTCTTTCAAGGCGGCACGCTGGCGGCACTGAAACAGCGGATCGGGGACGACCGCTTCGAGGGCATGGACGAGGACGGCCAGACCAGGTTCTTCCACGAACTGATCCGAGGCTTGTTCGATCCCAACAAGGTGCCCGAGGCCGACCTGCGGCGCTACGACTTGAACGTCGTCGCCCACTGGCAGGCCATCACCGCCCAGCGCAACAAGCTGGAAGGCCATGAGTTGCAGATGAAGTACTTCCAGTACCTCTCGCTGCTGTTCACCGAGCTGTATCTGGATTGGTACTTCAACCACCGTCAGGACCTGCTCGATGGCCTGAACGAGGAAATGACGCGCTACCGCGCCGAGCCGGGCGCGGAGCCGTTCCGCGACTTCGAGGCCGACGACCTGAACAAGATCGCTTTCTGGAACGCCACGGGATCGGGCAAGACGCTGCTGCTGCATGTCAACATCCGCCAGTACCTGCACTACTTCCAGGCGGGGCACGGCGATCATCACCCCAACAAGATCATTCTGCTCACGCCCAACGAAGGCTTGAGCCGTCAGCATCTGGAGGAATTGCGCCTGTCCGGTTTCGTCTTTGCGCAGATCTTCAACAAGGCGCAGACGCCGCCGCGCGGCACCATCGAAATCATTGACATCAACAAGCTGGGCGATGAGATGGGCGACAAGACCGTCGCCGTGGATGCCTTCGAGGGCAACAACCTGGTGCTGGTGGACGAAGGCCACCGTGGTACGGGCACGGCGGCGGGCGCGTGGATGGCGCGACGCGATGCACTGGTGCGAGGCGGTTTTGCCTTCGAGTACTCGGCCACCTTCGGACAGGCAGTGGCCAAAGGCTTTACGGTGGTGCAGGCCGAAGAAGACATCCAGAAGAAGCGCGCCAAGATGCTGTTCGAGACGACCAGCCTGAAGAAGCTGGACGAAGACCAAAAGGCGCAGTTGGCGCTGACGGAGGAGGACAAGCGCCGTGCGCGTGTTATCGCCACGCGCGAGATCTACGCCAAGTGCATCCTGTTCGATTACTCGTACAAGTTCTTCTATGAGGATGGCTACGGCAAAGAATCGCTGATCCTCAACATGAGCGGCGAGGCCTACGAGCAGGCGGACAACGCGCGCAAGTATTTCGCCGCCTGTCTGCTGGCCTACTACCAGCAGCTCTGGCTGTGGAGCACGCACCGCGACAAGCTGGCCGATTTCAACATCGAGAAGCCGCTGTGGGTGTTCGTGGGCAACACCGTCTCCGGCGAGGAGTCGGACATCCTGGAAGTGGTGAACTTCCTCGCCGACTTCCTGAACAGCGAAGCGCAGATCAAGCGCTGGCTGACCGACCTGATTGCGGACAAGGCGCAGATTCTGGACGCCAAGGGCAACAACATCTTCAGCGGGCGCTTCACGCCCTTGATGGACTTCGGCGGTCGCGTGGATGAGCTGTACGCCGACATCCTGCTGCGCGTGTTCAATGCCCCGGCCCGCCAGCGCTTGAAACTGGTCAACATCAAGAGCAGCAAGGGGGAACTGGCGTTGCGCGTTGGCGATGCAGAGCCCTTCGGCCTCATCAACATCGGCGACGATGCGGGCTTCTTCGGGATGGCAGAGGACGTGGACGCCTTCGACAGCGAACGCGACGACTTCGGCGGTGCGCTGTTCGGCACGCTGAACAACAAGGACAACCGCCTCAACGTGTTGATCGGTTCGCGCAAGTTCACGGAAGGCTGGAGCAGTTGGCGCGTGTCCACGATGGGGCTGCTGAACATGGGCCAGGGCGAAGGCTCGCAGATCATCCAGTTGTTCGGGCGCGGCGTGCGCCTCAAGGGCAAGGGATTCTCGCTCAAGCGCAGCTTGCCGCAGGAGCGGCCCAAAGGCGTGCATCTGGACAAGCTGGAGGCGCTGAACATTTTCGGCGTGCGCGCCAGCTACATGGCCGAGTTCAAAGGCTACCTGGGCAAGGAAGACATCACGCCCAGTGACGAAGTGCTGGAGCTGGACTTCCCAACGCGGGCCAACCTGCCCAAGGGCAAGCTCAAGACCTTGGCGCTGAAGGATGGCTACAAGGACAACCAGAAACTCGGGTTCAAGCGCACGCACTTCCCTTGGCTGTACGAAATACCCACGCAGTTCCAGGGCAAGATCAAGCCCCCCCATGTGGTACTCGACCTGTACCCGCGTGTCGAGGCGCTTTCAAGCAAGGACAAGGGCACAACCCCCACGACGGAAGCCCGCAACAAAAGCAAGCTGAATCAGACGCTGTTCCCGGCTTTCAATTGGGATCGCATCTATCTGGCGTTGCAGGATTACAAGCTGCAGCGCAGCTGGAGCAACCTGCGGCTGGAACAGCAGAAGCTGATCGACTTCTGTGCGGGCATGCAGGATTGGTACACGCTGTTCATCCCGGCGGCGGAACTGAGCGTGACGACCTTCGCCGACATCCGCAAGCAGGAAGACATCCTGCTGCGACTGCTGACGGACTACACCGACCGCTTCTACAAGGCGCTGAAGACGGGCTACGAAGGACAGTTTTACGAGGTTGTCCAGGTTGATGAGGACAGTGGCTCGATGCTCAAACTGTACCAGTTCGAGATCGAGGACAGCGACGATGGACAGGCATATCTGAACAGGCTGGAAGTGCTGAAAAAACTGGTGGTCGAAGGCAAGATCGGCGAAGCCAGCCAGTGGAACGCGCCGCACATGGTGGCCATCAGCTTCGACCGGCACCTGTTCTACCCGCTGTTCGGCTTCGAAAGCGATGACGAAAAGAAACAGGTGCCACTGAAACTGACCCCGCTGGGCCTGGGCGCACCCAGCGAGGTGCAGTTCGTGCGCGATCTGGAGGCGTTCTATGCTTCAGCTGAAGGCAGGCAGGCCATCGGCCCGCGCAGCCTGTATTTGCTGCGCAACGCTGCGAGCGCGGACAAGGGCCTGGGCTTCGCGTTGGCCGGCAACTTCTATCCGGACTTCCTGCTGTGGCTGGTGGACGATGCCACCGGCAAGCAGTGGCTGACGTTCGTCGATCCGAAGGGGTTGCGCAATCTCGACCTGTCACATCCCAAGCTGGGCCTCTACAAGGAAGTGAAGGCACTGGAAACGACGCTGGCTGCACAGGCCAAGGCGGGGGAAGCGCCGCTGGTCCTGAATGCCTTCATTCTCTCGCCAACCAAGTTCAGCGATTTGCTCAACGTGGGGGATCCCGCAAAGAAGGCTGCTCTGGAAGATCGTCATGTGCTGTTCATGGAAGATGGCGCCAGCAGCTACCTGAAAAAGCTCTTGTCAAAATTGGATTGAGCATGGAATTTTTGATAACGTACGGTATTTTTGACCCTCCCCCAGGAAAATATACCATTGAAAAGTTAGTGTTCCTGGCATAGGAGCACAAGAATGAAACGCAGCAGATTTACCGAAGAACAGATTATTGGGATATTGCGGCAGGCCGAGGCAG
>NZ_FNBX01000016.1 GCF_900102485.1 Desulfovibrio legallii
GTCTACATCAATCGCCAATGGTGCAAAGGCTGCGGCATCTGCGTGGCCTTTTGTCCCAAGAAGGCGCTGTCTCTGGATGACGCGGGCAAGGCCTGCCATGATCCTGAGCTGTGCGTGGAGTGTGGCATGTGCGAACAGTACTGTCCCGACCTGGCCGTGACGGTGGAAAAAACCGCCAGGGCAAGCAAGGCCGGCAACGGCAAGGAGGCCGCATGAGCGAGGGCGAAATCCGTTTCGTGCAGGGCAACGAGGCCTGTGTGCGCGGCGCTCTGTATGCCGGGGTGCGTTTTTTTGCGGGCTACCCCATCACCCCATCCACCGAGGTGGCCGAGCACCTGGCGGAGCAGCTGCCCCGCGTGGGCGGCAAGTTTGTGCAGATGGAGGATGAAATCGCCTCCATGTGCGCGGTGTGCGGGGCTTCCCTGGCCGGGTCCAAGGCCATGACCGCCACCAGCGGGCCGGGCTTTTCCCTCAAGCAGGAGGCCATCGGCTATGCGGTCATGGCCGAGATTCCCTGCGTGGTGGTCAACGTGCAGCGCGGCGGGCCTTCCACAGGCCTGCCCACCAAGGTGGCCCAGGGCGACGTGAACCAAGCCCGCTGGGGCACCCACGGCGACCACGCCATCATCGTGCTCACGGCGTCCACCATTCAGGACGTGTTCAGCATCACGGTGGAGGCCTTCAACCTGGCCGAAACCTACCGCACGCCGGTCATCCTGCTGTTTGACGAGGTGGTGGGCCACATGCGCGAAAAGCTCTTCATCCCGCCGGCGGGCGAGCTGCCCGTGGTGGAGCGCCTGCGTACGGACGTGGCCGCGGGGGTCAACTACCACCCCTACCTGCCGCGCGAGGACGGCCGCCTGCCCATGTCGGACTTCGGCGGCGTGCACCGCTACAACGTCACGGGCCTGTTCCACGACATCTGGGGCTTCCCCACGGAGAATCCGGAACAGGTCAGCAAGCTGGCCTACCACCTGGTGGACAAGATCGAAAACCGCGCCCACCTGCTGGCCCGCTGGAAGGAATTCTACCTGGAGGATGCGGAGCACATCATCATCTCCTACGGCTCCTCGGCGCGCAGCGCGCGGCACCTGGTGGAGACCCGCCGCGCCAAGGGCGACCGCATCGGCCTGCTGGAGCTGCAGACCCTCTGGCCCTTCCCGGCCCAGCTGGTGCGGGAAAAAACCGCCCACGCCCGCAACATTTTTGTGGTGGAGATGAACATGGGCCAGGTCACCACCCAGGTGAAGCAGGTGGTGCAGAAGCCGGACCGCGTGTTCCTGGTCAACCGCATGGACGGCATCATGGTCACGCCCACGGATATCGGCAAAGTCATGCGGGTTATTGAAGGAAGGGGGTTCTGAGATGAGCGTGCAGAATATCCGGGAGCGGTTCTTCCCCCACATCTGGTGTCCCGGCTGCGGCCACGGCACCATCCTTAACAACCTGCTGCACACCGTGCAGGAACTGCAGATAGATCCCTCCAACATGTGCATGGTTTCGGGCATCGGCTGCTCGGCGCGCATTTCCGGCTATGTGGATTTTCACAGCATGCACACCCTGCACGGCCGGGCCCTGGCCTGCGCCACGGGCATCAAGCTGACCCGGCCGGAGCTCAACGTGGTGGTGCCCATGGGCGACGGCGACGCCATGGCCATTGGCGGCAACCACTTTATCCACGCCTGCCGCCGCAATATCGACATGGTGGCCATCATCATGAACAACCGCATCTACGGCATGACCGGCGGGCAGTACTCGCCCCTTTCCGGCGAGGGCATCCTGGCCACCACCGCGCCCTACCACAGCATTGACCACGCCTTTGACACGGTGAAGCTGGCTACTGGCGCGGGGGCCTCCTTTGTGGCCCGCACCACTACCTTCCACGTCAAGGAGATCGTGAGCCTGCTCAAAAAGGCCTTTGCCCACAAGGGCTTCGCCGTGGTGGAAATCCTCACCCAGTGCCCCACCTACTTCGGGCGCAAGAACAAGATGGGCGGGGCCGTGCAGATGCTGGAATGGTACCGCGACAATACCGCCCCCCTGGGCTCCAAAAAGCTGGAGGAGAACCCCAACCTCATTCCCCGCGGCGTGTTCGTGGACGAACAGCGCCCCGAATACTGCGAGGAATACGCCAAAATCATCGCCAAGGCCCACAAGGAGTAGCCCCATGGAAAGATACCGTTTTCTTCTCTCCGGCTCCGGGGGCCAGGGCATCATCACCATGGCCATCCTGCTGGCCGAAGCGGCGGCCCTGTACGAAGGGCTGGTGGCCGTGCAGTCCCAGTCCTACGGCCCGGAAGCCCGCGGCGGGGCCACCCGCTCGGACGTGATTATCGCGGACAGCGAGATCTTCTTCCCCAAGGTCAACCAGCCCAACGTGCTGGTGGCCCTTACCGACGAATCCGCCGCCAAGTACCTGCCGCTTATCCGGCCCGGCGGCATGTGCCTTTACGACAGCGACCTGGTGCACCCCTCGGCCCGCATCGACGCCCGGCGCGTGGGCCTGCCCCTGTTCCACGCCGTAAAGGAAGCCTTTAACGGCAAAACCCAGGCCTTCAACATCTGCGTGCTGGGGGCCCTGGCTACCCTGACCAAGGCCGTGCGCCTGGAATCCCTGGAAAAAGCCCTGGCCGACCGCTTTGCTCCGGCCTTCCACGAAAGCAACAAAAAAGCCCTCCACCTGGGCGCGCAGATGGCCGCGGCCGCGCCTTCGGCCCAGGCGTAAGGGGAAACTGCCTCCGGCGGCCAGGGGGGCACGCCCCCCTGGACCCCCTTTTCACCGCTCCTGGTCCCACAAGGCTTGTTTCAGGGTACGCCCAGCGCGTTTCCTGAGAGAATAAAAGTTTTTGGGGGTGGGGGCGTGGGGGAGGAGACCCTTTTTCAAAAGGGTCCCTCCCCCACAAAAAAACAACAAAATAACAACATAACAAAGGCTTATCCATGAATATTCACGAATACCAGGCAAAGGGCCTGCTGGGCCAGTTCGGCGTGCCCGTGCCCGCGGGAGCGCTGGCGGCCACGGCGGCCGAGGCCCGCGCCGCGGCGGCAGGCCTGCCGGGCCCGGTGTGGGTGGTCAAGGCGCAGATCCACGCGGGCGGCCGGGGCAAAGGCGGCGGCGTGCAGGTCTGCAAGAATCTGGACGCAGTGGAGGCCGCGGCCGGGCACATCATCGGCATGCAGCTCATCACGCACCAGACCGGGCCGGAAGGTAAGAAGGTGCACAAGGTCTGGGTGGAGCAGGGCACGGAGATTGCCCGCGAGCTCTACCTGGCCGTGGTGCTGGACCGGGGCGCGCAGCGCCTGACGGTCATGGCCTCGCCCGACGGCGGCATGGACATTGAAGACGTGGCCGCGCGCACGCCGGAGCGCATTTTTACCACCAGGCTGGACGGCGGGCACCACATCTGGCCGTACCAGGCGCGGCAGCTCTTCTTTGGCTGCGGGCTCACGCCGGAGCAGGTGGGCAAGGGCGCGGCCCTGGTGCAGAACCTGGTGCGCCTGGCCGTGGAAAAGGACGCCGTGCTGGTGGAGATCAATCCCCTGGCCGTGACCACGGCGGGGGACATTGTGGCCCTGGACGCCAAGATGGATTTTGACGAAAGCGCCCTCAAACGCCACCCGGACGTGGCCGCCATGGACGACCCAGAGGAAGGCGACCCCCTGGAGCGCAAGGCGCGGGAGCTGGGCGTGAACTATGTGCGCCTCTCCGGCTATGTGGGCACCATGGTCAACGGCGCGGGCCTGGCCATGGCCACTATGGACGCCATCAAGCAGGCCGGGGCGGCGCCCGCCAACTTTCTGGACGCGGGCGGCGGGGCCAACGAGCAGATGGTGGCCGCGGGCTTTGAAGTCATGCTCTCCGATCCGCATGTGCGGGGCATCCTGATCAATATTTTCGGCGGCATATTGCGCTGCGACATCGTGGCCCAGGGCGTGGTCAACGCGGCCCGCAAGGTGGACCTGCGCCTGCCCCTGGTGGTGCGGCTGGAAGGCACCAATGTGGAAGAAGGCCGGCGCATCCTCAGGGAAAGCGGTCTGAACTTTGAAACGGCGGCCTCCATGAGCGAGGCGGCGCACAAAATTGCGGCCCTCACCGCTGGAGGTGCGGCATGAGCATATTGGTCAACAAAGACACGCGCGTGCTGGTGCAGGGCCTCACGGGGCGCGAAGGCCGCTTCCATACGGAGCAGATGCTGGCCTACGGCACCCAGGTGGTGGCGGGCTGCACGCCGGGCAAGGGCGGACAAAGCGTGCTGGGCGTGCCCGTGTTCAACACCGTGGCTGCGGCCGTGAAGGCAACGGGCGCGGACGTGAGCGTGGTTTTTGTGCCCGCAAGCGTGGCCGCGGACGCCGTGTGTGAGGCCGCAGACGCGGGCCTGCGCCTGGTCATCTGCATTACGGAGCACATCCCGGTGCTGGACATGGTGCGGGTCAAGGCCCGACTCAAGGACACGGGCACGCAGCTGGTGGGCCCCAACTGCCCAGGGGTCATCACTCCCGGCCAGTGCAAGATCGGCATCCAGCCCGGCTACATCCACAAGCCCGGCTCCGTAGGGGTGATCAGCCGCTCCGGCACCCTGACCTATGAGGCCGTGCACCAGCTTACAGCGCAGGGCCTGGGCCAGAGCACCTGCGTGGGCATCGGCGGCGACCCCGTGCCAGGCCTGTACTTTACGGATCTGCTCAAAATGTTCCGGGAAGACCCGGAAACCGAAGCCGTCTGCCTGATCGGCGAAATTGGCGGCGACGGGGAAGAAAAGGCCGCCGCCTACATCAAAGAAAGCGCCTACCCCAAGCCGGTGTTCGGCTTCATTGCCGGGCTTACGGCCCCCAAGGGCAAGCGCATGGGCCACGCCGGGGCCATCATCAGCGGTTCCAAAGGCCGGGGCGAGGACAAAATCGCCGCCCTGGAGGCTGCGGGCGTGACCATCATCCACGAGCTCGGCCGCCTGGGCGAAACCGTAGCCGGAACGTTGCGGGCTTAGCCCTCCAGGCCCGCAGGCGGAGGGGCCTTGTCATGCCGCCCCTTCGCCTTCCAAAACCGCGTGCGGGGGGAAATATTGCCGTCCGCCGCACGCCCGCAAGACGCGGCGAACCCGAAGCCGCGCTTGCGGAAAGACCCTGGAAAGGGCCCTGCCGCCTGGCCGTTGGTCAAAATTTCTGCCGACGGCCTGAGCAAGATTGAGGTTCCCAGCGGAAAAGATCGCCGCACGGCAAATGTCCCGGGCCGCGCGGGGGTGCCATGTCAACCGGGGAACAAGGAGCCTATGTGAAAACAAAACAGCTTGTTTCTTTGATCGCGGCTGTAGCGGCCATGTTGTGGATAGCCTTCCTGTCTCCGGAAATGGAAGGCCTGAGCCCCAAGGGCAAGGCCGCGCTCGGCGTGGGCGTCTTCGGCGCCGTCTTCATGAGCCTGATGGTTTATACATACTGGACCTGGATCGGCATGTTCAAATAACCCGCCCGGCGCGGGCGGCAAAGAAACCGCCCGCGCCGACAGCCCTGACGGCGCGCCCCAGCTTTGCGCTCTTTTCCGCCCTTTGGCGACGCACAGCCCGACGCACGACCCTTTGCGACCTCAGCTGAAGGAGGGAGATACGTGAGCAGCAACAGCCACTGGTATGACTTTATGGAACGACGCCACCTCTATGCCCTCATAGGCGGCCTCGGTGCCTGGACCATGGACGCCATGGACATGCTTTTGTACGTCATGTCGCTGACGACCATTATGAAGGAATTTCAGATCAGCATGGCCGTTGCCGGCATGCTGGCTTCCGTCACGCTGCTTTCGTCAGCCTTTGGCGGCGTCATTTTCGGCGTAGTCGCCGACAAAATAGGACGAAAAAAATCGCTGCTGATCGCCATAGCCATCTACACCGTCTGTACCGGCCTGAGCGCCCTGGCTCGCTCCGTGCCGGAGCTCGTCCTCTACCGCACCATCCTGGGCCTGGGCATGGGCGGGGCCTGGGCCGCGGGCGCGCTGCTGGTTAACGAAACCTGGCCCTCGGAACACCGGGGCAAAGCCTCCGGCTTCATGCAGGCCGGCTGGGCCATCGGATATATGCTGGCGGCCGTGCTGGCCGGGCTGATTCTGGCCGACCACGGCTGGCGCATGCTGTTCCTTGTGGGCATTATTCCCTCTTCCATCATCCTCATCTTCATCTTTTTTGCCTGCGAAGAACCCCAGGTCTGGCTGGACTACCGCCGAAAGCAGCGCCTCACCCCAGCCAATAAGACAGAAAAAATCAGATTTTTCGATATCTTCAAGGGACGCCTGCTGCGACTTACGCTCATCGGCGTACTGTTTACCTCCTTCCTGCAGCTGGCCTATTGGGGCCTGTTCACCTGGCTACCGGGCTTTTTGTCCACACCCGTGGCCAAAGGCGGCGCGGGCATGGACATTGTGAAAACCTCCGGCTGGATCTTTGCCATGCAGCTCGGCGCGCTTGCGGGGTACTCCGCCTTCGGCTTCCTGGCGGACAAATGGGGCCGCAAACAAGCCTTCATCTTCTTTCTGGCCATTGCCGCCGTACTGGTGCCCGTGTACGGCAGCCTGCGCAGCCCTGGGTGGCTGTTTGTCCTCGGCCCCTGTATCGGCTTTTTCGGTTCGGGCTATTTCAGCGGCTTCGGGGTGCTGCTGTCAGAGATTTTCCCCACCCGCCTGCGCGGCGCCGGGCTCGGCTTCGTTTATAATACCGGACGCGGCGTCAGCGCCCTTGCGCCCATCATTATCGGCAGCCTGGCCGCGCAGTTCGGCATCGGCACCTCCCTGTTCATCACGTCGTTTTTTTACCTTTGCGGCATAGGCATCATCTTTCTGCTGCCGGAGACCAAAGGACAGGAGCTGCAAGAATGACGGACGCCACCCTGCTGCACGGCGCGTGCGACCTGCACATCCACTTCGGGCCGGATACGACGCCGCGGAAGATGAACGCTCTGGAAACAGCCCGCGCGGCGGCCGCCGCCGGCATGCGGGCCATTCTGCTCAAATGCCACCAAAGCCCCACCCAGGGAGTGGCGGCCTGCGCGGACGCCGCCGTGGACGGCGTACGGGTGTTCGGCGGGCTGGTTCTCAACGCCGCCGTGGGCGGCATCAACCCCGCGGCGGTCAAAGCGGCCTGCGCCATGGGCGCAAAACAGGTCTGGATGCCCACGGCTTCAGCCGAACAGCATCTGCGCCACTTCGGCGGCGCGCCGGAAACGGCCGTGCCCGTTTTTGACAGCAAAGGCAGGCCCGTGCCGCACCTGGAAGAAGTGCTGGGGCTTATTGCCGAAGCGGACGTTATCCTCGGCACCGGCCATCTGAGCCCGGCCGAAAGCGTCCGGATTGCGAATCTGGCCAGGGCCTGCGGGGTGAAAAAAATACTGGTGACCCATCCGGAATTTGAATGTGTGGCCATGCCCACGGAGATGCAAAAAAGCCTGGCCGCCAAAGGGATTTTTTTTGAACGCTGCTTCTACGCCAGCATGTCGCGCCAGGGTCTGCCCGTAGAGTCCATTGCCGCGCAGATCCTGGCCGTGGGCTATGAAAGCACTGTGCTTTCTTCAGATATGGGCCAACCGGAAAATCCCGCCCCTGCACTGGCCCTGGCGGACTTCCTGCAACGCCTGGCGGCCTGCGGCCTGCCCCGCGAACGCCTGCGGCGCATGGTCTGTGACGCCCCGGCCGCGCTGCTGGGCCTGGAGCCGCCCTGCGACGGCGCAGAGGAGGCGCGCGCATGAACCTGCATGTGCTTTATGAAGGGCTGCCCGCCAGATTGGCGCAGGACTACCTTTCGTGGCCCACCTGCGCCTGCGTGCGCAGCGGCGGCGTCAACATCCTTTTTGACACGGGCTTTGCCACCCAGCGGCAACGCCTGCCGCAACGCCTGCGCGAGGCCGCCGGCCTTGCGCCGGAAGACATCCACATTGTGGTGCTGAGTCACCTGCATTACGACCATGCCTACAATTTTGACCTTTTTCCCCAGGCGCGCATCCTGGCCCACACGCGGGAAATAGAACACGCCCTGCACGGTGCAGCCGGCGAATTTGCCTACCAGAATTTTCTGACCCAGGCCATTGCAACGAGCGGCCGCCTGGAAGGGGTGGAGGAAGGCTACAGCCCGGCCCCCGGCGTCAGCGTGCTGTTCGTGCCAGGGCACACCCCCGGCTGTCTCGCCCTGCTTCTGGAGGATGCGGACGCGCCGCCCACCGTTCTGGCCGGGGATGCGGTAAAAAACCTGGCGGAACTGGCCACGGGGCGCATGCCCATGGTTGCGCTGCCGGAAGAAGCGGCGGCTTCCATCCGCAAAATCCGCCGCCGGGCGGCCGTGGTCGTGCCTGGGCATGACCGCATGCTGCATGTGTTTCCGGACCGGATCGAGGCCGCCGCAGGCCTGCCGCTGACCCTTGTTTACGCTGCGGGCTGCGTGCCGCCGGGGCATCCGGACCGCGTGGCCCTGGGCCTGCCTGCAAGCGCCCTGCCCGTTGTTCCGTAAGGCCGGACGCAGACATAACGCACTTTGTTAATGGAGACCAGGAGGAAACTATGTCGGAAGAATATGCCACCGCACTTACGCCGGAACACAAAAAATTTTTGCAGGATCTCTTCAAGGATGGCGTCTCCTTTGACCCGGAAACGCTGCGCGTCTACGCTTCCGACGCCAGCCTGCGCACAGGCGTGGTGCTGGCCATGGTCCGCCCGGAAAATGCGGCGCAGCTCTGCGAGTTTATGCGCTGGGCCGAAGAACAGCGCGTGGTCGTCCATCCGCGCGGGCGCGGCACCAGCCTTTCCGGCGGCTGCGTGCCCACGGTTCCCGGCATTGTGGTTTCCATGCTGGGCATGGACAGGATTCTGGACATTTCCAAGGAAGACTTCGTGGCCGTGGTGGAGCCCGGCGTCAACACCGCGCTGCTCCAGGCGGAGTGCGAGAAGCTCGGCATGTTCTATCCGCCGGATCCGGCCAGCGGCAAGGCCACCAGCGTGGGCGGCAATGTGCTGACCTGTGCGGGCGGTCTGCGCGCCGTCAAGTACGGCGTCACCCGCGACTATGTGCTGGGCGTGGAAGCCGTGCTGCCCGGCGGCAAGATGGTCAAATTCGGCGGGCGGTCGCACAAGGACGTCATCGGGCTGGACCTGGGCCGCCTGTTTGTGGGCAGCGAAGGCAGCCTGGGCATTGTGACCAAGCTCACCCTCAAGCTCCTTCCCAAGCCCGAAGCCTCGGCCTCTGTGCTGGTGGGCTACCCTTCACTGGATGCGGCCCTGGCCTCCATGGGCAAGGTCTTTGCGGCGGGCATTCTGCCCTGTGCCGTGGAATTCATGAATGAAACCGTGCTGGAGATCCTGACCAAAACGGGCGAAGTGCCTTGGCCGGATACGGTCAAATCTCTGCTGCTGTTCCAGGTGGACGGCAGCCGCGATACCGTGCCCCTGGAAAACGCCCGGCTCTCCAAACAGCTGGACGACGCCCTCTGGCGCATGGAAGGCGTGGGCAAGGAAGAGGAGGACAAACTCTGGGCCTACCGGCGCAGGGTTTCGGCCGCCTCCTATGTGCTGGGGCCGGACCGCATCGGCGGGGACATGGCCGTGCCGCGCGGCTCCATTCTCAAGGCCGTGCGCCGGTTTGAAGAAATTGCCGCCGCCAACGGTAAACGGCTTATCGGCTTCGGGCACGCGGGCGACGGCAACATCCACGCCAACCTGCACTACGACGCCTCAGACCCGGACGACGCCCGCCGCACCCAGAAAACCCACCACGAGCTGGACGACGCCGCCCTGGAATTCGGCGGCAGCCTTTCCGGCGAACACGGGGGCGGCTGCCTCAAGGATGTAGGCAAACAGCTGGGCAAAGAGGAACACGCCCTGATGCGCGCCGTGCGGAAGGTTTTTGACCCCCACGGCATCCTCAATCCCGGCAAGGGGTACTAAGATGAAACGCGGATGCACACAGTGCGGCGAATGCCTCAACGTCTGCCCGGTCTACGCCTTGTTTAAGCGAGAGGAATACGCGCCCAAGGGCAAACGGCTGCTTATGGAACCCCTGGACGCCGAATACGGCGACGCCGCCACGGCGCAGCTCTCCTGGGAGCGCGTCCGCCATCTGGCCCGGCTCTGCGCCGGTTGCGGGCGCTGCCAGCGCGTTTGCGCGCGCAAGCTCTCCACCAGCGAACTGCTGGCCGACGCGCGGGCCAGAAACCCCCACTGGACGCAAAGCCTGTGGGAACTCTGGATCCGCCGGGCCGGGCCGCTCTGGCCCCTGGCCGGAAAAATCTCCATGCTCGCGCCCGACGCCGCCGTGCCCGCGGGGCTGCGTTCCTCTCTGGCCACGGCCCGCGCCCTGGTGGACCTGCCCCCCATCAAACCCTGGCTTACCCTCGCGCCCACGCAAAAAGCCCCGGGCACGCCTGTGGTCCTGTTCAGCGGCTGTACCGCCGTCAACGCCCGCCCGCGCTGGGTGGCCAAGGCACGCGAGCTGCTGGCCGCCTGGGGCTACCAGGTGCTGGACGGTTCCGCCTTTACCTGCTGCGGCGGCACCCTGCACCACGCAGGCCGCTACAAGGCCCAGGAGGCGGTGCGCCAGAAGAATCTTCAGGTCTGGCGCAACCTGGGCCGCCCCCTGGTGGCGAGCTTCTGCGCCTCGTGCAAGCACAGCCTGGACGAATACGCCGCAGTGCTGCCCGAAGGCGAGGCCGCCCAGTGGAAAGAGAAGTGCCGCGGCCTTTCCGCCCTGCTGGAGCATCCCCGCATCCAGGCCACGGCGGAAGCCCCGGCCGCAGCGGCCTACCACCAGCCCTGCCACTGGGGCACGGCCGATCCTGACCTGCCCTTGCTCAAACAGGGCCTGCCAGGCCTGAAAAAAGGCACGGGATTGTGCTGCGGCATGGGCGGCATCCTCAAAATGAGCAATCCGGATCTCTCCATGGACATGGCCCGCAAATGTATGGATGGCTTTGCCCCGGAGGCCCGTCACATTATCACCGGGTGCAGCGGTTGCGTCATGCAGCTTTCTTCCGTGGCCGCCGCAAAGCACAAGGAGGTACGCCACTGGCTGGATATCGTCGCCGTGGACGCCGGAAACTGAACCCGCCCCGCAACGACGGAAGAACCACATGCTAACCCCGCCCCCAGGGCGGACGAGGAGGCGTCTTTATGGCGAACAAATTTGAAGAATACGGCAAAAAATACGGCACCGTCATCGCCGTGCTGGTGGCCCTGCTGGTGTGGTGTCTGCCCACGCCGGAGGGCATGAACCTGACCCAGCACAAACTGCTGAGCATATTTTCCGGCGCGGTCATCCTTTGGGTAACGCTCAGCGTTTCCGTAGCCACCAGCAGCTTTATCATCGTTTCCCTGCTCTACTTCTGGGTAGGCAACGCCGAAGGCGCCCTGAAGGGCGGCTCGCTGGTGCACAATGCCGGGTTCGCCCTTTCCGGCTTTGCCTCGCCGGCCCTGTGGATGCTCATTACCGGCTTCATCATTTCCATCGCCATGACGGAAACGGGCATGGCGCGCCGGGTGGCCCTGCACCTTATGCGCAGGTTCGGCAAAACGCCCGGCGGGGCCATCCTTTCGCCCATGATCGCCAACCTGCTGGTTGCCCCCCTTACCCCTTCCAACACGGCCCGCACGGCGGCCATGCTGCCCATTGTGGAAGGCGTGGCCCAGGCCTACCGCGTAGAGCCCGGTAAAAGCAATTTCGGCAAAGCCCTCTTCCTGTCCAATACTTTTGCCTCCAACATCACGGCGGGCGGCTTTCTTACAGCCACCATCCCCAACCCCATTGCCATCGGCATGATCGTGGCCGCTCTGGGCACGGCCGCTTCCGTGACCTCCTGGGGCTTCTGGGCCCTGGCCGCCCTGCCCACCACGCTCATCGTGCTTGTGGGCAGCCAGTATGTGGTGCGCTGGCTCTTCCCGCCGGAAATGAAGACCATCCCCGGCGGGCTGGAATATGTGGAAACAGAGCTGCGCGCCATGGGGCCCACCACGCCCCGCGAAAAAAAGGCGCTGCTCTTCTTCAGCCTGGCGCTCCTCCTCTGGGCCACGGACATGTGGCACCACTTCAATTCCACCATGGTGGCCTTTGTGGTGAGCACGCTCATCCTGCTGCCCAAGGTGGGCGTTCTTTCCTGGAAGGAGGCGCAGAAATCCATCCCCTGGGAGCTCTTTGTCTATTTTGGCGGCGTCATCACCCTGAGCAACGTGCTGACCAAGACCAAGGCCTTTGAATGGGTCATCAAATCCGGCATCACGGGCCTGGGCCTCACCAATGTGGACATGATGCCCCTGATGATCGGCCTTATGGGCTTCACCATTTTCAGCCACATTATCTGGTCCACCACCACGGCCATGGCCGGCGTCATGATCCCCATTTACATCGGCCTGGCGCAGAGCTTTGGCTTTCCCGTGGCCGGCTTTGTGCTGCCTCAGGCCATTCTTATGGGCTACGCCCTGTTCCTGCCCTTCAACACCATGGGCAACATCATCATGTTCGGCGCGGGCTACTACACGGTGAGCGAGCAGCTCAAGGCGGCCTTTGCCGTGGGCCTGTTTGCCTGGGCGGCCTGGGCGCTGACCGCCGTGGCCTGGTTCCCCGTCATTGGTTTGTATTGATAAGGAGAGAAACGAACGATGAGTACAACCCGCAAACCCTTGCCGCCCATGGCGCGCGTGCGCCAGTGCTTTACGCGCCCCAAGGTGGACGACCCCGTAGCGGAAATGACCGCCCAGATGCGCCTGCTGGCCCCGCGCATTAAGCCCGGAACCACAGTGGGCATCACTGCCGGCAGCCGCGGCATTCAGAATATCTGCCCCATGCTGGCGGCCGCCATAGCCGTGGTGCGCCAATGCGGCGCAACCCCTGTACTGCTGGCCGCCATGGGCAGCCACGGCGGCGGCACGGCCCAGGGACAGAAGGAAGTTCTCGACAGCCTGGGCATCACGGAAAAAAATCTGGGTGTCAAGGTCATTACCTGCGATACCTGCCGCAGCATCGGCCAGACCCCGGACGGCCTGGTGGCCTATATGCTGGATTCGGCCTTTTCCGTGGACGCCATTATCCCCATCAACCGCGTTAAGACCCACACCTCCTTCAAGGGCTGCGTAGAAAGCGGCATGTGCAAAAAGCTGGTGGTGGGCCTGGGCGGCCCAGGCGGGGCCGGGCAGTTTCACAGCCTGGGGCAGGCCCAGCTGCCGCGCCTGCTGGTGGAGGTGGGCAAAATCATTCTGGAGAAAATGCCGGTCATCGGCGGCGTGGCCATTGTGGAGAACGCCTACGAAGAAACGGCGCGCATCGTGGCCCTGCCCGCCGAAGCCATGATCGAACAGGAAGTGGAGCTCTTGGCCTGGTCCAAAACCCTCATGCCCGCCCTGCCCGTGGACAGCCTGCACGGCCTTATTGTGGAGGAAATGGGCAAGAACTTCAGCGGCACCGGGGTGGACACCAACATCATCGGCCGCCTGCGCATTACCGGCGAAGCCGAGCCGGAGCGCCCCAAAATCCGCTATGTCTCCGTGCTGGATCTTTCGGAAGAATCCCACGGCAACGCCACGGGCATCGGGCTGGTGGACTTTACCACCCAAAAGCTGGTGGATAAGGTAGATCGCCGAGCCACCTACCTCAACAACCTCACCACCACCTTTGTGACCCGCGCCTTTCTGCCCACCTGGTTCGATACGGAGCAGGAAGCCCTGGAAACCATGATGTTCTGCCTGCGAAGCATCCCCAAGGATCAGGTGCGGCTGGTGCGCGTGCCCAACACCCTCTACCTTACGGACTTCTTCGCCACAGAGGCCGTGCTGCGCGATCTCACCGACGCAGCGCGCTTCACCCTGGTGCACGAACCGCGCCCGGTGCAGTTCGATGCCCAGGGGGCGCTGCTGGACCGCATTGGCAGGCCCCACCAGGCATAGCGCAACTACCGGCCATACAAGAATAAATGAAACGCGCCGCACGGGAATGCAACACCCCCGTGCGGCGCGACGACGTTTGCGCCTCTGTAACAGCCCCGCCTATCCCTGCTTCATGCCCGCTATAAGGTCGCTCAGCCGGCGGGCCTGCGCGGCCAGCTCGGCCACGGCCTTGGCGGCCTCGTCCATGGCGGTGGCCGTCTGCCCGGACATGTCGTTAACCTGGACGATGGACTGGTTGATCTCCTCACTGGCGGCGGACTGCTGCTCGCTGGCCGTGGCGATGGCGCTGACCTGATCCGCCGCACCGGCCACGCTCTCCACAATCTGTTGCAAGGCCGCGCCGGAATCTTCCGCATACTTGGTGGCTGTTTCCACCGCGCCCAGGGCCTTGTCCATAGCGTCCACGCTCTGGGCCGTGCTTGTCTGAATGGCGCGGATGGCGTTGCCCACATCGTTGGTGGAGGCCATGGTCTTTTCCGCCAGTTTGCGCACTTCGTCGGCCACTACGGCAAAGCCGCGTCCGGCCTCGCCCGCGCGGGCGGCCTCAATGGCCGCGTTGAGGGCCAGCAGGTTGGTCTGGTCCGCAATATCCGAAATGACGCCCATGATCTTGCTGATGGAGAGAGCGTGCTCATTGAGCGTGCCCATGTCCTCCTTAAGCGCCAGAGAAACGGTGTGCACCTCCGCAATGCTCTCCAGAGCGCCGCGCACCACGTCCGCGCCGTTGGTGGCGTTGGAGCGGGTGGTCTCCGCAGCGTTGGAGGCGTTGGCGGCGCTTTTGGCCACTTCCTGCACGGTGGCGTTCATTTCATTCATGGCCGTGGCGGCCTCGCCCAGGCGCTGCGCCGAAGCGGCGGCCCCGCGGTTGACCTGCTCCACCTGGGCCGCCAGCTGGTCGGAGGCGCTGGAAATAACGCTGACTACCTCTTCCAGCTGCCCGGCGGCAGCCAGCATGCCTTCGCGGCGGGCGCTTTCGGCCTTTCGGGCCGCTTCTTCGGCCTTGGCCGTGGCCTGTCGGGCCTCTTCGCCAGCCTGTTCCGCAGCCTGAGTCTTGGCCGCGCTTTCGTCCAGCAACTGCTTGATGTTGCCCACCATATGGCCCATAGCCTGGCCCAGGACGCTGAATTCGTCCCCCCGGCGGCGGGCCGCATCCAGCAGAGCCGTCTCCTGCGCGTCCAGCTCCAGATGGCCCCCGGCCGCAGCTTCGGCCAGGGAGGAAATGCCGCCCAAAAGCCGCACCATGCCGCGCACGGCCAAAAAGATAATGCCGCCCACCAGGAGCACGCAGCCCAGGGTCAGCAACGCGCTGTTGGAGAGCATGGCGCGCACGGGGCTGAAAATTTCCGCCCGGTCAAATTCCACGCACAGAATCCAGCCCTCCACGGGCATGGTCTTGTAGTAGAGGCCTTTCTCTTCCCCCTGGGCGTTCACAAAACGGGTGCGGCCCTGGCCCTGGCGCAGCAGCTCCTGCACATGGGGAACGGCGCTTTCGTCCTTGCCCATGCGCTTGGCCTCGGGGTGCAGCACCATCCGGCCCTTGAGGTCGTAAGCGTAAACCAGGCCCTTGCTGCCCACCTTGATCAGATCTGTCGTGCCGGCAGCCAGGTCGGCGTTGGCGATGCCCGCCATGACGATGGCCGCCACCTTCCCTTCACGCTTGATGGGAAAGGCCGCCACCGTGGCCGTCTTGCCCGTGGCAGCGCTGATGATGCCCTCCACACAGGGCTCACCCTGGCGGGCCTTGAGGTAATAATTCCGGCTGGCAAAGCTGGTGCCGACGAATTTTTCGTTGGCCTGGCCCGCCCCCTTGAGGTGGTGCCCCAGCACCATGCCGTCCGGGGCCAGCAGCCCGGCGAAGTACACACTGCGGTTGTTGTCTGTAAACGAGCGCAGGGCCTTGTCCGCGCGCTGGGCCAGATTGCCGTGCAGCACGTCCGCATCGCCGCGCTCATAGGCGTCTATGTAATCGCTGATGCGCTGATTTTCCGAAAGCGTTTTCAGGGATTCCGTAAGCCCCAGAAAAACGCCGTTCAGGCCGATGCTCTGGCTTTCCAGAAGCGCGCTCATATCTGTGCGGATCTGCGCGCGCAGAGCTTCCTCCGCCATCTTGTAGCTTACGCCCGCCACCAGGAGCAGCCCGGCTATGGCAGGCAGCAGTATCCCCAGCGACATTTTCTTCAATAACCCGATTTTCATGCCGTTCCTCTGTGCGTCAAACAGTTTCGGGCCAAGGCCCTAACCCGGGAAGTCTTTTTTTACAATACCGTTAAAATCCCCTTGAGCGCCGATTCACCGCCCCCCCCTCCAAGCGCTGCTGTTGTTTCTCTCCGTTCCTTTCGTAACTTTCTGAAATTTCTTTAGCTGTCTCCAAAAGCCGTTCCACAACACAAAATTGTTTCGTTAAAAAATCCGCTTGGGCCAGTATTATTTTTTTACAATCAATTTCAATTGATTATCTATGTGTCCATTTTTTTCAACAATAAAGTACTTTTTTACAAAAATGTTTTGATTGCGCACGCAGATAATAAAAAAAATTAATTATTAAAGATAGATATGTGTGCGGCACACTTTCTGCACAAAGCGTGAACAGCGCACAAACGCGCAACGCCAAACCAAGAGGAAAAATCATGCGACAGGTAGCTATTTACGGCAAGGGCGGCATCGGCAAGTCCACCACCACACAGAACCTCAACGCCGGCCTGGCTGAGATGGGCAAGCATATTATGATCGTGGGCTGCGACCCCAAGGCCGACTCCACCCGCCTTATCCTGGGCGGCCTGGCCCAGCAGAGCGTGCTGGACACCCTGCGGGAAGAAGGCGAGGACATCGACCTTGATCTCGTCCTGAAGGAAGGTTTCGGGGGCATCCGCTGTGTGGAATCCGGCGGTCCTGAACCGGGCGTGGGCTGCGCCGGGCGCGGCATCATCACCTCCATCGGCCTGCTGGAACGCCTGGGGGCCTACACCGAAGACCTGGACTACGTGTTTTACGACGTGCTGGGCGACGTGGTCTGCGGCGGCTTCGCCATGCCTATCCGTGAAGGCAAAGCCCGGGAAATCTACATCGTGGCCTCGGGCGAGATGATGGCCCTCTACGCGGCCAACAACATCTGCAAGGGCATCAAAAAGTACGCCAACACCGGCGGCGTGCGCCTGGGCGGCATCATCTGCAACAGCCGCAACGTGGACGGCGAGGCCGACCTCGTCTCCGCCGTGGCCAAAGAAATCGGCACCCAGATGATCCACTTCGTCCCGCGCGACAACATGGTGCAGCGCGCGGAAATCAACAAGCAGACCGTCATCCAGTTCGACCCCTCCTGCACGCAGGCCAGTCAGTACCGCACCCTGGCCCAGAAGATCGACGGCAACGACATGTTTGTGGTGCCCAAGCCCCTCTCCCAGGAGCGCCTGGAAGAGCTGCTGATGGAACACGGTCTGCTGGACGCCTAACCCCCAAGCCACTCACGGAGAACACCCATGCAAATGATCCGCACCATCATCCGGCCCGAAAAAACCACGGAAGTGCTTTCCGAGCTCCTGGCGGCGGGTTTTCCCGCCGTGACCAAGCTCGACGTGGTGGGCCGCGGCAAGCAGAAGGGCATCATGGTCGGCGACATCCAGTACGACGAAATCCCCAAGCAGATGCTCATTCTGGTGGTCAGCGACGAAGATAAGGACGACGCCGTCCGCGTGATTCTGCGCACCGCCAAAACCGGCGACGGCCACTATGGCGACGGACGCATCTTTGTCTCCGCCGTCAGCGATGCCTGGACCATCAGCAGCGGCAAGGCCGGGCTCTAGGAGGCCGTTATGCAGGAAATTGTAGCAATGGTCCGCGCCAATATGGTGGCCCCCACCAAGGAGGCCCTGGCCAAGGCGGGCTGCCCCTCCTTCACCTGTATGAAGTGCCTGGGCCGCGGCAAAAAGGGCATGGACCCCGCCACTCTGCGCATGGTTATGGAAAGCGGCGAACTGCCCCGCACCCCCGACGGCGAGGCCCTTACCGAGGTGGGCCGCCTCATCCCCAAGCGCCTCTTCAACATCTGCGTGCCCGACGACAAGGTGGAGGCCGTGGTTCAGGCCCTCATCGCGGCCAACAGCACGGGCCACCCCGGCGACGGAAAAATCTTCGTCGTTCCGGTGGAGGAATCCTATGTGGTCCGCACCGGCGAGCGCGCCGACGCATAAGGAAGGTAACGAGTATGACAATGGACGCCAACGCCGTAGTGCTTGAGCGCTACAACGCCAAAGTTTTTAAAAACCGCAAGGAGCATATGCTCCGGGTGGACCCGGCGGCGGAGCAGCAGCAGATCATCGCCAACACCCGCGCCATTCCCGGCATCATGACCAACCGGGGCTGCTGTTACGCGGGCTGCAAGGGCGTGGTGCTGGGCCCCATCAAGGATATGGTGCTTATCACCCACGGCCCCGTGGGCTGCGGCTTCTACAGCTGGGGCACGCGCCGCAACAAGGCCAAGCCCGAAGACGGAAGCAAGGATAACTTCATCCAGTACTGCTTCACCACCGACCTGCAGGAGCCGGACATCGTCTTCGGCGGCACCAAGAAGCTCAAGAAGGCCATCGACGAGATCATGGAGCTCATGCACCCCAAAACCATCATGATCGCCGCCACCTGCCCCGTGGGCCTTATCGGCGACGACATCCAGGCCGTGGCCTCCGAAGCGGAGAAAGAATACGGCATCCGCTGCGTGGCCTACAGCTGCGAAGGCTATAAGGGCGTGAGCCAGTCCGCCGGGCACCACATCGCCAACAACGGTCTGATGAAGAAGGTCATCGGCACCGGCGAATACGAGCCGGCCACCAAATACTCCGTCAACATCCTCGGCGAGTACAACATCGGCGGCGACGGCTGGGAGCAGGAACGCATCCTCAAAAAGATCGGCTACGAGGTGGTCTCCATCTTCACGGGCGACGGCTCCGTTGAGCGCATTGCCAGCTCCCACAAGGCCAACCTCAACCTGGTCCAGTGCCACCGCTCCATCAACTACATCGCCGAAATGATGAAGACCAAGTACGGCGTGGATTGGCTCAAGGTCAACTTCATCGGCATCGAAGGCACCATAGAAAGCCTGCGCCACATGGCCGCCTACTTCGGCGACCCGGCCCTCATCCAGCGCACGGAGGAAGTCATCGCCGAAGAGCTGGCCGAAATCCAGGACCAGGTAGAGGCCTACAAAGCCCGCCTCAACGGCAAAACCGCGGCGCTCTTCGTGGGCGGCAGCCGCTCCCACCACTATCAGGGCCTGCTTAAAGAGCTGGGCGTCAGCACCGTGCTGGCCGGCTACGAATTCGGCCACCGTGACGACTATGAAGGCCGCGAGATCATCCCCACCATCAAGGAAGATGCGGACAGCAAAAACATTGAGCACCTGGACGTGACCAAGGACGAGCAGAAGTACCACGCCTTCCTCACCCAGGAGCAGTACGACAAGCTGGCTGCGGAAATCCCGCTGGAAAAGTATGCCGGCATGGTCAAGGACATGGACGAAGGCTCCTATGTGGTGGACGACCTCAATATGTACGAGGCCGACAAGTTTGTGGAAGTGCTTAAGCCGGACATCTTCTTCTCCGGCATTAAGGACAAATACGCCCTGCAAAAGGCCGGGACTCTCTCGCGCCAGCTGCACTGCTATGACTACAGCGGCCCCTACGCGGGCTTCAAGGGCGCCGTGCAGTTTGGCCACGACGTCTGCATGGGCTACTTCACCCCGGCGTGGCACATGGTCACCCCGCCCTGGAAGACGCGCGCCACCCTGCAAGGCTCTGTGGGAGAAAAGTAATGCTTGACCTTACCCCCAAAACCCATCTGAACCGCTCGGGCATCCTCATCAACCCGTGCAAGACCTGCCAGCCCGTGGGCGCGCTCTTCGCGGCGCTGGGCGTGCACAACTGCATGCCCTACAGCCACGGCTCCCAGGGCTGCGTCTCCTACCACCGTACCTACCTCACCCGCCACTTCAAGGAACCGGCCATCGCCTGCACCAGCTCCTTTACCGAAGGCGCGTGCGTGTTTGGCGGCGGGCCCAACATCCGCCAGGGCGTCAAAAACGCCTTCGACGTCTACAACCCCGACATCATTGCCGTGCATACCACCTGTCTTTCCGAAACCATCGGCGACGACCTCAATACCTATATTGAGGAAATGGACATCCCCGACGGCAAGTATGTGGTGCACTGCAACACGCCGAGCTATGTGGGTTCGCACATCACGGGCTTCGGCAACATGATGGCGGGCTTCATCAAATACCTGGCCGCCAAGGGAAAGGCCACGGAAACCGTGGCCGTATTCCCCGGCTTCGTAAACCCCGGCGACGTGCGCGAATACAAGCACCTGCTCCGGCACATGAAGCTCAAAAACATCATGTTCCCCGACTGCAGCAATGTCATGGACGCGCCCATGACCGGCAAGTACAAGATGTACCCCGACGGCGGCACCACCATTGAGGAAATCAAGGCGCTGGGCTCCTGCCGCAAGGTTCTGGCCCTGGGCCGCCTCACCAGCGACGAGCCCGCCGCCCAGCTCAAGCGCAGGTGCGGCGTGGAATACGACCTGCTGCCCCTGCCCATCGGCCTGGCCGACACGGACGCCTTCATCATGGCCATGGCCAACCTCAACGGCGGGGACGTGGACGCGGCCCTGGAAGAGGAACGCGGCCGCCTGGTGGACCTTATGCTGGACGCCAACCCCTACTACTACGGCAAAAGGGTGGCCGTGTACGGCGACCCGGACACGGTGCTGGGCCTCACCCGCTTCTGTCTGGAGCTCGGCATGACGCCCGCCTATGCCCTTACGGGCACGCCCGGTGAGGCTTTTGTCAAGCTGGCCACGGCCCTGTTCAAGGAATACGGCAAGGAAGAAGAGTGCAAGGCCTTTGCCGCCAAAGACCTCTTTGACCTCCATCAGTTCATCAAAAACGAACCCGTGGACCTTTTGCTGGGCAACTCCCACGGCAAGCAGATCGCCAAGGCCGAGGGCATCCCGCTGGTGCGGGTGGGCTTCCCCATCCTGGACAGGTACGGCCACCCCGCCCTGCCCATGGTGGGCTACCGCGGGGCCTTCCTGCTGGCCACCCACATCGCCGACGCGCTCATGGATCAGTTCGACCGCGTTTGCGCCGACGAGGACATGGATCTGGTTATGTAGCGGCCGCCCGGCCGCAGACGCACAAGGCATACAAACAAGGGCCGGGGGATCTTCCCCCGCCCTCCCCAAGGGGGTTGTCATGAGCATGGAAGTTCTGGAAGAACGCCGCACCTCCATTCAGGAAAAAGGCCGCGGTGGCTGCTGCGGCGACGGCCTGCGCTGTGATACGGCCAGCGTGGCCGGGGCCGTGAGCCAGCGAGCCTGCGTGTACTGCGGCGCGCGCGTGGTGCTCAACCCCATTACGGACGCCTTCCACATCGTGCACGGGCCCATCGGCTGCTCCAGCTACACCTGGGACATCCGGGGCAGCCTTACCAGCGGTTCTGAATTGTACCGCAACAGTTTTTCCACGGACCTGCAGGAAAAAGACATCGTCTTCGGCGGCGCGGAAAAACTCACCCGCGCCATAGACGAAGCCGTGGCCCAGTACAAGCCCAAACTGATCTTCGTTTACGCCACCTGCATCGTGGGCGTTATCGGCGACGACGTGGAGGCCGTGTGCCGTCGGGCCGAGGCGCAGTACGGCATCCGGGTTATCGCGGTCAAAGCGCCGGGCTTTTCCGGCACCAAGTCCACAGGTTACCGCATGGCCTGCAACGCCCTCATGCAGCTCATGCTGCCCCACGCCGACCAGCCCCGCGTCAAGGGCGTGAACATCCTGGGCGACTACAACCTGGCCGGCGAAATGTGGATCATTAAAAACTACCTCAAGGCCATGGGCATCCCCGTGGTGGCCACCATGACCGGCGATGCCGCCTACGAAACGCTCATCCGCGCCCCTGCGGCTCAGCTCAATATCGTGCAGTGCGCGGGCTCCATGATGTATCTGGCCCGGCGTATGGAGGACGAGCTGGGCGTGCCCTGGATGCGCGCCAGCTTCTTTGGCGTGGAGGATACCTCCACCGCCCTGCGCCAGGTGGCGGAACGCCTGGGCGACGCCGCGGCCAAGGCCAAGGCCGAAGCCCTGATCCGGGAACGCGCCGCCGCGGCCACCAACTTTCTGGAGCGCTACAAGCCCCACTTCGTGGGCAAAAAGGCCGCCATCTTTGTGGGCGGCGGCTTCAAGGCCATCTCCCTCATCCGGCAGTTCAACGAAATGGGCATTGAAACCGTGGTGGTGGGCACGCAAACCGGCAAGCCTGAGGACTATGAAGTCATCGAGAGCCTGGTGAACCCCGGCACCGTCATCCTGGACGACGCCAACCCTGCCGAGCTTGAGACCTTTATGCGCGAAAAAGGCGCGGACATCCTGGTGGGCGGCGTTAAGGAGCGGCCCCTGGCCTACAAGCTGGGCATCGCCTTCTGCGACCACAACCACGAGCGCAAGCACGCCCTGGGCGGCTTTGAAGGGGTGGAAAACTTCACCCGTGAGGTGAACCTTTCCCTCAACAGCCCGGTCTGGCGCTATACCCGCGGCAACAACACCTACGCAGCCACGGCCGCCCGGCAGGCCGCCCGCGTGCGCGAAGCCCTGGCGACCAGAGCCTGAAGCCGGCCGACATACAAAAGGATTTTCTGAGCCAGCTTGGGGCGGCCCCGCCCCGGAAGGAGAAGTCATATGAGCGCCAACCTCGTCAATCTCAATACCAACCCCTGCAAGATGTGCATGCCCCTGGGCGCGGCCAGCGCCTTTTACGGCATCCGCAAGTGCATGACCATCCTGCACGGTTCGCAGGGCTGCAGCACCTATATCCGGCGCCACATGGCCACGCACTATAATGAGCCCGTGGACATCGCCTCCTCCTCCCTCACGGAAGAGGGCACGGTCTTCGGCGGGGCCAAAAACCTGCTCACCGGTCTTGCCAACCTCATCAAGCTCTATGATCCGGAAGTGATCGGCGTGGCCACCACCTGCCTGGCCGAGACCATCGGCGAAGATGTGCCCGCCATCATCAAGGAATTTAAGGAAAGCCACCCCGAAGTCACGGCCCACATCATCCCCGTGGCCTCGCCGGGCTACGGCGGCTCGCAGTACGAGGGCTTTTTCCGCGCGCTGCACGCCATTGTGCGCCACACGCCCATGAATCCCGCCCCCAACGGCTGCGTCAACATCATCACCGGCCACCTTTCCGCTGCGGACACCCGCGCCCTCAAGGCCCTGCTGGAGGCCAGCGGCCTGGACTGCATCCTGCTGCCGGACCTCTCCCAGAACCTGGACGGCGGCCATGAGGCAACCTACAACCGCCTGCCCCAGCACGGCACGCCCCTGGCCCGCATCAGCCTTATGGCCGGGGCGCGCATGACCCTGGAGCTGGCCCCCCTCTGCCCGGAGGAATACTCCCCTGGCGCTTGCCTGCAAGAGGCCTTTGGCGTGCCCTTGCTGCGCCTCAACCTGCCCATCGGCCTGGAAGACACGGACGCCTTCGTGGCCAGCCTGGAGGCCCTGGGCGCGACCCTGCCCGCAAGCCTGGCCGAGGAACGCGCCCGCTACCTGGACGCCATGATCGACGCCCACAAGTACAATGCCCAGTGCCGCGCCGCCGTCTTCGGCGAACCAGACGCCGTGCTGGGCATGACGCGGGCCTGCTGTGAACACGGCGTCGTGCCCGTGGTGGCCGCCACGGGCAGCCGCTGCCCCGGCCTGGACGCGGCCCTGCGCCCCTGCATGACCGCCGCCGCCGAAACGCAGCTTGCCGAAGGCTTCGACATCCTGGACTTCGCGGACTTCACAGCCATTGAAAACGCCCTTACGGCGCGCAAGGCCAACCTCATGCTGGGCAATTCCGACGGCCGCCGCATTGAGGAACGCCGCCACATCCCGCTGCTGCGCTACGGCTTCCCCATCCACGACCGGGTGGGCGGCCAGCGCACCCGCCTGCTGCTCTACGACGGCTCCCTGAGCCTTATGGAAGCCACGGCCAACGCCATGCTGCACCAGACGGAAAGCGTCTTCCGGCAGGAACTCTATGACAAATATTATACGGATGCGGCGGCGGCCAAAACCCTGGACGCCCGCCGCATCGAGCCCGTGGTCCGGCCTGCCGTTGTCGTCGCCGCCGGAGCCCAGGCGGATGCCGCGGCCAACGCCGCGCGCACCAAGTCCCACCCCTGCTTCACCTGCGGGGCGTGTTCCACTGCGGCCCGGCTGCACCTGCCCATTGCCCCGCGCTGCAACCTGAGCTGCAACTACTGCCTGCGCAAGTACGACTGCCCCAACGAGAGCCGCCCCGGCGTCACCACTGCCGTGCTCACCCCCGAACAGGCCGTGGAGCGCTTCCTCCAGGTCAAACGCGACATGCCCAACCTTACCGTGGTGGGCATTGCCGGGCCCGGCGATTCCCTGGCCAACCCCGAAGCCACATTCCGCACCCTGGAGATGATCCGCAAGGAAGACCCCAACATCACCTTCTGCATGTCCACCAACGGCCTGGCCCTGCCGGAATTTGTAGAGGACATGCGCCGGGTGGGCGTAAGCCACGCTACCGTTACCATCAATGCTGTAGACCCGGCCATCGGCGCGCAGATCTACCGCTATGCGGAATACCGCGGCGGGCGCTACACGGGCGAAACCGCCGCCGCGCTCCTGCTGGCCAATCAGCTGGCCGGCCTGCGCGCCCTGACCCGCGCGGGCATTGTCTGCAAGGTCAATACGGTCATGCTCAAAGGCATAAATGATACCCACATCCCCAAGGTGGTGGAAACCGTGCGCGACCTGGGCGCGGAGCTCACCAACATCATGCAGCTCATCCCGGTGAAGGGCAGCGCGTTTGAGAACATGCCCCTGGTCAGCAACAAGGAGCTCATGGACCTGCGCAAGAGCTGCGAACCCACCCTGCGCCAGATGTACCACTGCAAGCAGTGCCGCGCCGACGCTGTGGGCCTGCTGGGCGACGATCGCTCCATCGACTACCGCCCGCCCGCGCCCGCCCCTGCAGCGGAAGAAAGCGCGCCCGTACCGGTGGCGCGCGGCATCCGCATCGCCGTGGCCTCCAAGACAGGCGCCGCCGTGGACCAGCACTTCGGTCAGGCGGACCAGTTCTATATCTATGAAAGCGACGGCACGGCCGCCCGCTACCTGGAAACCCGCAGCGTGGCCCGCTACTGCCGAGGTATGGACGATTGCGGCTCCGGCAAGGCCGGACGCATGGACGGCATCCTGGCCGCTGTGGACGACTGCAAGGGCGTGTTGGCCCTGCGCATCGGCCAAAGCCCCCTGGAAAAACTGCAGCAAAAGGGCATCCGCGTCTTCACCCTGTACGAAACTGTGGACAAGGCCGTAAACGAAGCCGCCAAGGCGCTCTGCGGCTAAGGCCTGCCTTGTCCCCCGGTCCGGGGCGCCCCCGGGCCGGGCCCCATTCCGGCGCTGACCGGCACTGCTGGAGGCCGCCATGCCGCATCTGGTCGATATCACCCTGAGCCTGTTTCTGGCTTCGCCGCCGCCAGCCCTGGCCTACGGCGCAGGCCGCAAGGGCGTGAGCGACGCCTTTGCCCTCTGGGCCGGAGAATGGCTGGACCTCCTCCACAGCATGGGCTTTCTGGTGGAGGTGCCTCCTTCCCTGCGCCACGCCGCGCCCGCGGGGCCCCGCGCCCGCAAGCCCGGCGCGCCGCCCCACGGCCATTACGCCCGTCTGGGAGGCTGCTGCGACGCGCTGCGCGACTTTCCGGCCTTCTGGGCGCGGTACGCTCCCCTCAAAGACCGTATTGAATTCTGCCCCAACGATACAGCGGGCTGCGCCACGGCCCTGGCCGTGCTCTGGCTTTCCCACGGGGGAGCGCGCGTGGCCGGAGCCCTCGGCGGCAGCGCCGCGCACGGGCCGGCCGCCGGGCCCGCGCTGGAGGAAGCGGCCCTCTGCCTGGCCGCGCAAGGGCAGGACGCGGGCCTGCGCCGCCTGGATCTGCTGCCCAGGGCCGCGACCCTGCTGCGTGAGGCGGGTCTGGCCCTTTCCCGCCACAAGGCCGTGCTGGGCGCGGATATTTTTGCAGTGGAATCGGGCATCCATGTGGACGGCATCGCCAAGGCCCCACACCTCTATGAACCCTTCAGCCCGGAAAGCGTGGGCCTGACGCGCCAGGTGGTCATGGGCCGCCATTCTGGCCTGGGGGCCGTGCGCCTTAAGGCCCGGCAAATGGGCCTGCCCCTGCCGGAAGCCGCCCTGCGCCCGGTGCTTGGCGCGGTCCACGCCCTGGCCCTGCGCCAGCAAAGCAGCCTCTGCGATGCCCAGTTTGCGGCGCTGTGCCGCCCCCATCTTCCCCCCGCCATTGCCCAACCCCGGAGGCTCACGGCTCCGGGCGCTCCAGCGGAGGTGGACCGTGCCTGAGATCATTTTGGTGGACACCACATTGCGCGACGGCGAACAGGCCCCAGGGTTCGCGTTTACGCCGCAGGTCAAAATCCGTCTGGCCAGACTGCTGGACGCCGCGGGCGTCGGCCAGATCGAAGCGGGCGTGCCGGCCATGGGCGCGGCGGAAAAAGAAGTGGTCCGCGGCGTGCGCGCGGCCTGCGCCCAGGCCCGCGTTTCCACCTGGAACCGCCTGCATGAGGGCGACATCCGCCAGTCCCTGGACTGCGCGCCGCACATCATCCACCTCTGCTGCCCCATCTCGGACCGGCAGATCAGAGAAAAGCTCAAATCCACCCGCCCGCAGGTGCTGGATTTGCTGCGACGCTGCGTGGCCCTGGCCGCCAGCCGCGGCGCGGAAGTGACCGTGGGCTTTGAGGACGCCTCCCACGCTACGCCGGACCAGTTGCGCCAGGCGGCTCAGGCGGCGCGGCAGGCAGGCGTGCGCCGCGTGCGCTGCAGCGATACCGTGGGGGCCTATACCCCGGATCAGGTCTGGCGCGCCGTGCGCGTGCTGCGCGAAGCGGGGCTGGATGTGGAAATCCACGCCCACAACGACCTGGGCATGGCCGTGGCCAATTCTCTTATGGCCGCCAGCGCGGGCGCGGCCTATGTGAACACCACCCTGTGGGGCATCGGCGAAAGGGCCGGCAACTGCGGCCTGGCCGCCTTTGCCCACGCTGCCGCCCGCCTGGGAGGCGCGGCCTGCGCCGTGGCCCCGGAGGCCGCGCGCGATCTGGAGCAGGAAGCCGCCGCGCTGCTGCCCGCTCACGCCCTGGACGCCTGGGGCTTGGGGCCGCGCCGTCCCTTTGGACATTAAACAGCGGGGCAGCCCCCGTTCTGCGCCAGCTGAAACCGGATTTGGGCAAAACAAGTATGGGAAACCGCGACAGCCGAGAGGAAACGGGGCCATGCCCCTTGCCGCAGGAGCTGCGTCCCTGATTTTTATACAAAAGGAGAACGTCATGCGCTGTAGCCATATTGCCGTTATGCAGACCGCCGACGCTGCCCTGGCCGGAGTGGAGACCTGCGCCCGCATCGTGCTCTGGACCCGCGCCGAGGATGCGGAAACAGGCTGGGCGCAAGGGCCCGCCCTGCCTTTTTCTTTGGGGGGCTGCGGGAATATGGCCGCCCTGCGCGGGCGGCTGCGGCAGCTGGCCGGCCTTCTGCCGCAGGGCGCTGCCCTGGTGGGCACGGGCATATCGGGCCTGGCCTACAACGAGCTGAGCCGCCTGGGCTTCTGCCTCTGCGAGCTGACCGCCTTTGACCCGCAGCTGCTGCCGCCTCTGGCAGCGGAAATTGAAGCCAAGGCGCAGGAAGACGCCCCCGTGCCCACGGGGCCGGTAGCCACAGACGCGCCCGGCGTTTACGCCATTAACCTCATGGAAGTGATGGCTGCGCATCCGGAAATCTCGTCCAAAAAGGCCCTGCGGCCGTTTCTGGCTTCCACGCCCTTTGTGGAGCTGGAGCTGATCTGCGGGCACATGCCGCCCTGGCTGGAAGAATACATGCGCGAACACCGCCTGACCTGCACCCGCAGCCATCTGCCGGACGGCGCCCTGCGGGCGCGCATCACCCACGCCCTTTGCGGCGAGGCCGCACAACCCTGTTAACGCAACGCCCCGCGCGGCTTGCCCGCAACCCGCGCGGAAAGGAGGCTCTTATGGCTGCCGTTGACGCCCGTTCCACTGTCTTCACCCCTTACGGCCCGGTCTACAACATCCACATTCTTGCCCGCTGGCCCGACGGCACGCCGCGCGACTGCCGCTGCCTGGGCCCGGATACCGTGGCCACCCCCCAGGGCTGGCTGCCGCCCCTGTACGCAGCGGACGACATACGCCGCACCAGCGACAGGAGCTTCAGCCTCTACCCCAACGGCATGTGGCGCAGCCTGGAGCTGCAAACCCAATGCCCCGTGCCCACGCCCCTGGGCGAGCTGCCGGTGGAGTGGCTCTCCTGGTTCCCCAACGGGGCGCTCAAACGCATCCTGCTGCGCAAGGGAAAAACCAGCGGCTACTGGACGGAAGAGGATGAAGGCCGCCTGGCGAACGTCTGCGCCCTGAGCCTGCCCACAGGCCCGGTGGAAGCCAAGGTGCAGGGGCTGCGCTTCCACCCTTCCGGGCGCTGCGCCAGCGTCACCTTCTGGCCAGGCGAGCGCCTCACGCTGCCCAGCGCTCTGGGGCCCTTGCCCGTGCGCAACGGGTGCGCCTTCTATGCCTCCGGCGCACTGCGCAGCTGCGAACCGGCCCGCCCCCTGCCCGTGCCCACGCCGGCCGGGCTCATGGTGGCTTTTGACCCCACGGCCACGGCCATCTGCGGGGACGTCAACTCGCTGCAGCTCACGGAAGAAGGCGCGGTCTGCGGGCTCACCACCACAGCCCGCCTGCGCTGGACCGACGCCCAGGGCCCCCACACCCTGACCCCGCGCCTGGAGCTGGACCAGCTCACCATGCGCCGCACCGTGGTAGTGCCCCTGCACCTGACCTTCACCGAGGACGGCCGCACCCGGATTGACGACGGCCGCAACGTGCGCACCGTGTCCACCGCCGGGCTGACGGCCGCCTCCTTCACCCCTCTGCCCGACCTGCGCCTGCCCGCTCTGTAAAACAAGGACCAGGCAAGCGCCGGACGCGGCCGCTGCCAACAGGCTGTTACGTCAACAGGATATAAGCGAAAAGGCCGTCAACGTTCCAACGCTGACGGCCTTTTCGACGCAACATCCGATCAGCGCGGCGGCTACCGCGTCTGCAGCAATTCCTGCCGGGAAACCGTGCCCAGGAAGTTCTGGTCCACATACTGCCAGCGCACTTGCGGCAGGGAGCCCGCCTGTGCGGCCTGAGCGTCCGCCGGGGCCGGACCCACCACAAAGGCGGCGCGGGCGCGCTGCTCAAAGGCCCGCAAAAGGTCCGTGCCGGGAATCTCCAGCGTGGTTTTGCCGGCCAGCTCCGCCGGCAGGGGCTCGCGGTATTCCAGCACGATTTTGTCGCGGTCAAAATTGGCCCGGGCCATGAACTGGCGCACCAGCCAGGCTGTAGGCCGTCCGTCCGTTTCTTCCTTGACGCCTGCCAGAGCCGTGAAGGGATCGCGTTTGGCGCTCACGATGGCGGTGCTGGCCTGAAAGCCCATATCGCCCAACAGCTCCACGCCGGGGTCTACGCTGAAGGACCGTCGGCTCGCGCCGTCCCAGAACCAGCCTTGCGGCACCTCGGCATGGGCCACAATGGCCAGGGCCCCTTGCGGCGCGGCAGCGCCGTACACGGCCAGCCAGACCCGCACGGGCAGCCCGCCCACCATATCTGTATCGGGAAGCTGCACATGCCAGCGCCCATTGCCCATGAGGGGCAGCTGCGCCGCGCGCGCGCTGATGGCCGGACGCGCCGTGGAAACATACGCGCCGTCCAGCACGCCGCGCCGCTCCGCCTGGGCGCAGCCCAGCAGCAGAGCGCCGCACAGGGCGGCCCAGCAAAGCAAAAGTTTTTTCATACGTCCTCCCGGCGGGCCGTGCGTCCGCCATATTCCCAATATACGGCAAGCCGCTCCGGCTGGCAACGGCGCCCCAAGCCTGCGGCGCCCCGCGGCAAGGCGCGCTTTATGGCGCGGCGGGGGCGGCGTTCTGCGCAGGCGGCTGCCCGGAAGATTGGGCAGGATTCTGCGCAGGCGGCTGCCCGGCCGAGGATCCCGCCGCGCTGCCGGGCATGAAGTTCTGCAGATCGCGCGAGACGGCAAAGGTGCGCAGCTCGGCCGCCGCGGCCTGAGCAAAAGGGGAATCCTTATAGTCGCGCACGATGGATTCCAGAAGCATCTGCGCCCTGGTGGCGTCGCCCAGTTTGCGGTACAGGCGGGCCTCCCGGAAGCGCAGGCCGGGGTATTCCGGCGAATTGGACGGCACAAAGGCGTTATAGCGGGCCAGCCACTGCAGGGCTTCGGGCACGCGGTTGCCCACTTCACAAATGTCCATCAGGGCCAGCATGGCGTCCTTGATGCGCTGGGGGTCGGCTTTGTCCGAGCGCTCGTCGTGCAGGCGGGTGAAAAGCTCCACCACCTTACGGTTCAGCTGGTAGGCGGCGGCAATGTCCTTGCGCTGCTCGGCGTCGCGGGCCAGAAAATAGGTGGCGTAGGCCCGCTGGTAGAGGGGGATATCCTGTTTGTCCGCCAGCTTGTGCCACATGGCCAGGGCCGGGGCATTGAGGTTGAGGTTCTGGGCCGAAAGAGCCATGGCGTAGTCCAGCTGATTGCGCAGCTGCGGCCGCAGCGGCCATGTGGAAACCAAACGGCCCAGATCCAGAATTTTGTCCCAGGCCCCGGCCTGCAGGTATCGATTAAAAAACGTCACAAAGGTGGCTTCGCCGTACTGCGGGTCCATGGGCGAGGCCAGGAAGGGCGTAAGCATCTCCAGGGCGCGGCGCTCCTCGCCCCGCTCCAGCAGCCCCTGGGCCAGGGCGTAGCGCAGGCGCGGGTCCGGCGCGCCGTAGCGTTCCCGCACCAGGGGGAAGCCGTTCCAGAGGATCAGGATGCGGCCGTAGTTGCCCTCGGTGAGGGAGTTGGTCAGCTCTTTCTGAAAAGCCATCCAGATGAGCTCCCGCGCCTGGGGCACATCGGAATTTTCGGGGTGGGCGTCAATAAAATCCGCCGCCTTGCCCATGGCGTCGGTATAGCGCCCGTCCCAGTACTGCCACATGGCTTCCTTAAGCCCGACCAGCGCCGCCTGAGGGGCTTCGCCCCCGGCAGCGGCAAACTCCCGGTAGAATTGGGGCAGATTTTTTCCGGAGGCGCGCGCAAACACTTGGCTCATAGCCGCATAGGTGATGGGCGCATCGTAAATGCCGCCTTCCGCCAGGCGCAGGCGCGCCATCCAGGCGGCAAAGGAGCCCGAAAACTTGTCCCGCGTCTGCGTGTAAACAAACGTCGCCGCCTTGTTCGCCCCCAGGCGGGAATACATGTCGCCCATCCGGAGCAGCCTGGCGTCCGCGCCCTTGGCCTGGGGCACCAGGTTGTAGTGCAGCCAGTATAGGGGTAAGGCCGCCGCAGGGAGGTTCAGAGCTTCGGCATTGCGGGCCTGCAGCAGCAAAAAGTCCGGCTGGTCAATATAGTGTCGCGGCCAGCGCTTGCTGATAAAATCCAGAATAAGCCGGGCCTGGTCATATTTCTTTTCCCGATGCAGGGCCGTGGCCAGCCCCACGGAGGCCTCCATGAGCACGGAGGATTCGGGGTATCTGTCCAGCACCAGGGCAAAGGACTGCTCCGCCGCAGCATTGCGCTCTTTGGCAAGCTGCGCCTGCCCCAGGGCCGTAAAACCCTGGGCCACGCCAGGGTAGTCCGGATAGCGGCGGTACAGGGCCGCCATGTACCCGCCAGCATCCACCAGGTTGCCCACGTTGACGTTGGCCAGGCCCAGACGCAGCAAGGCGTCGGGCACGCGGGGCGAGCGCAGGTTGGCGTGCATAGCCTCATTGGTGGCGGATACGATGGGCTCAAAGCCCGCCAGCGGATCATCGGCGTAGCGGGCCCAGAGGCAATCGCTGATATGGTAGAGGGTCGCCTCCCGCTGTTCCGGCGTCAGGTTGGGCAGCTTGCGGATCTGCTCCAGTTGGGGCAGCGCTTCGTCAAATTTCCGTTCCTGAAGCAGGCGTTCCGCTTCTGCCAGCATCTTAGCCGGGTCAGCCGGCTTGGGCACGGGATTGCCCTGCTCGTCCACATAGACGACCGGGCGGGGTTCCTCCACAACCGGGGCCTTTTCTTTTTCCGGCTTCTGCTCCTTCAGGCCGAGCACCTCGCCGCTGACCTTGCCGGAAACCTCCGTATGCGCGGCGGCAGTCGGCGGCGCGGTCTGCGCCGGAGGAAGGGGCTGCACGGCGGGCGCTGCCGCGTCCTGCGCACGGGCCGGAGCGTTTTGCCCGGCGGAACCAACCGGGGGCGCGTCGGGCGCGGCTTCGGAGCGGGCGGCGGCAGTCGGCGCGGCTGGGCCGGGGGCCGCGACGCCGGGCGGCGTTCCGGACGCTGCGCCCCCCCCGGTGCCGAAGGTTGCGGGAGACGGCGCGTTCTGTGCGGGCGTGCTCTGCGCTGGCGGCGCAGGGGGAGGGACAGCAGCGGCCGCCCCAGTGGTGGAAAGGGCTTTATCCGGAGGCCAGTTTTCCGGCCCGCCGGGGTTGACGGGGCTGCGCAGGCTTTGGCGGCCCCCCGCACCCGGCGTCGCCTCGGCGGCCAGAGCAACGGGCACACTGCCCCCAAACGCCGGTCCGGCGCAGCGGGAAGGCAGCGCAGCCTCCGTCAGAAGCAGGGCCAGGGCCAGGGGCAACAGCCCACGGCGCAAGAAGCCCCGCCCGCGGCGGCGCGGCGCAACCGCGTCCTTGACGACGTTTGTCTGATGCCGATTTGCGGCGGCTGCCGTATTCTGATTCACCTGTTCCCGCCGAGCATGGAAGTTTTTGTCGCCCCCTGGGGCGCACGAAAACATGCAAAAAAAATGCCTAGACCTGCCGCTTTTTCAACTTTTCAATAAGCGTAGTGCGCTTGATGCCCAAAAGCTCGGCAGCCTGGTTCTTGACGCCTTCGGCCCGGTCCAGGGCCTCGTCGATCAGGCGGCCCTCCACCGCATCCAAAAAATCCTTAAGATTCAACCCATGCGTCGTCAACACAGCCAGATCCGGCCAGACGAACGCGCCCGGCTCCCCGCCGGAATCCCCGGCCTGCAGCCTTCCCGCCGGTACGGCCGCCGCCACCACACCGGTGTCGGACGCGGCCTCAGCCTCATCCACCTCCGGCAGGGCGGCAATCTCGCCCACATGATCCAGGATCTTGGCCGGCAGATCCTCCGGGCGGACGGTATCGCCGTCCACCAGGATGCTCAAGCGCTCCATGAAGTTTTCCAACTCGCGCACATTGCCGGGCCAGGCATAGGCCACCAGCACGCGCCGGGCGTCCGGGGTCAGCCCCAGGGGCGGCCGCCCCTTTTTGGCGCAGAAATGGTTGAGAAAATGGCGGGCCAGCAGCAGCACGTCACCGCCGCGCTCCCGCAGCGGCGGCAAATGCAGGGGAATGACATTGAGGCGGTAGTAAAGATCCTCCCGAAAGCGCCCGGCCGCCACCTCGACCTCCAAGTCACGGTTGGTGGCCGCCACAATGCGCACATCCACCTTTTTGCTGCCCGTGCCGCCCACCCGCTCGATTTCCTTTTCCTGCAGCACCCGCAGAATTTTTACCTGCAGACTCAGATCCATCTCCCCGATTTCATCCAGGAAAACCGTGCCGCCGTCGGCCATTTCAAACCGGCCCGGCCGGGAGCGGATGGCATGGGTAAAGGCCCCTTTTTCGTGGCCGAAGAGCTCGCTTTCCAGCAAATCCTTGGGAATGGCCCCGCAGTTGATGGGCACAAAAGGCTTTTCCGCCCTGCGGCTGTTGGCGTGCAGGGCGCGAACCAGCAATTCCTTGCCAGTTCCCGATTCTCCGGTTACAAGCACTGTGCTGTCGGTGGGCGCCACCTTGCCAAGCACTTTAAAGACCTCGGCCAGCGTGGTGCTTTGCCCGATAATGCCGCTGGTGTTCAACTCCATGGTTCTTTTCTCCGCCTGAAGGCTTTCTTCTGTGTCAATACACTGACACGGCCCGGATTGCCAGTAAAAAAGCGCCCGCAACAGCCCGGCTCACCGCCATGATCATACCTGCCCCTGCCCAGCCGCCCATTGCTTTGCCCCCCTGCCCCCTGGACGCCGTGCGCCCGGAGGTGACCCGGACTCTGGCGCAGGGCGGCAACCTGGTCCTGCAGGCCGAACCGGGCGCGGGCAAAAGCACCCGTCTGCCCCTCTGGCTGCTGTCCGCCCCGTGGCTCCACCCGGAGCGCGGCGGGGGCCGCATCCTCCTGCTGGAACCCCGCCGCGTAGCCGCCCGCGCCCTGGCCCGCTACCTGGCCCGCGCCCTGGGCGAAGAGCTGGGCCGCACCGTGGGCCTGCGCATGCGCGACGAAACCCGCGTCAGCCGCGCCACCCGCCTGGAGGTGCTCACCGAAGGCGTGCTGACCCGCCTCCTGCAGGATGATCCCCAGCTCAGCGGCACGGCCTGCGTCATCTTTGACGAATTTCATGAGCGCTCCCTCACGGCGGATACGGGCTTGGCGCTCTGCCTGGAAAGCCAGGCGGCCCTGCGCCCGGACCTGCGGCTGGCGGTCATGTCCGCCACGCTGGACGCCGCGCCCGTGGCGGCCCTGCTGGGCGGCTGCCCGGTCATTTCCTGCCCCGGCCGCGCCTTCCCCGTCAGCATCCGCTACCTGCCCCCCAGGGCGGAAGCGGGGCGCTTCCCCGGCGGCGCGCCCCTCCTGTGGCGGCATGCGGCCACAGTCATCGCCGGGCTCTGCCGCACGGAACCCGGCGGCCTGCTGGCCTTTCTGCCCGGCGCGGGGGAAATCCGGCAGGTGGCGCAACTGCTGGAAGGCCGCCTGCCGCCGGAGGTCGATCTCCACCCGCTCTACGGCAATCTTCCTCCGCAGGCCCAGGACGCAGCCCTGGCCCCGCCCCCTCCGGGACGGCGCAAAGTGGTGCTGGCCACCGCCATCGCCGAGACCTCCCTGACCATAGACGGCGTGCGCATGGTAGTGGACTGCGGCCTGGCCCGACAGGCCAGATTTGACCCGGCCAGCGGCCTGACCCGGCTGACCACGGAGCGGGTTTCCCTGGCCGGGGCCGTGCAGCGCGCGGGCCGGGCCGGGCGCACGGAACCGGGCCTCTGCTGCCGCCTTTGGGACGCCGCCGAAGACCGTGGCCTGCGCCCCGCGGCGCGACCGGAGATTCTGGAAGCGGACCTGAGCGGGCTTACCCTGCAATTGGCCGTCTGGGGGGCGGATCCCGCCGCCCTGCCCTGGCTTGACCCGCCGTCCACCGCTTCCGTGGCTGTGGCCCGCCAGGCTTTGCAGCGCCTGGGTGCGCTGGACGCGCAACACCGCGCCACGCCCCTGGGGCGGCGCATGGCCGCCCTGCCGCTGGAACCGCGCCCGGCCAAAATGCTGCTGGACGCGCAGGCCCAGGGGCACGGCCCTCTGGCCTGCTGTCTGGCCGCACTGCTGGAGGAACGCGCCCCCGGCGCAGCCGCCGGATACGGGGCGGATCTGGGCAGACGTCTGGACAGGCTCTGCCGATCCGATCGGCCAGCAGACAGCCCGGCAGGCAGATGCAACGGGGGAAACGGCGTGCAGGCTCCATTGCGGCGACAGGCCCGCCGTCTGGCGGCCATGATCGGGCTGGAAGGAGATATTTTTGCCCTGGCAGCGGCGGATCACAAAGCCGCGGGTACGGTGCTGGCGCAAGGCTGGCCGGAACTGATCGCTCAGCGGCAGAACCGGGAGGAAAACACGGCAGGCGGTCCCTGCCCCGGCGTCACATACCGCCTGCGCTGCGGCCGCGCCGCACGGCTTCCAGCAACGGACGGCCTGAGCCGCAGCCCCTTTCTGGCCGTGGCCGAGGTGGACGGAGCTGCACCCCACGGCCGTATCCGCCTGGCCGCGCCGCTGGAGCCCGAAGATCTGGAAGCCCGGTTCGGCCAGGAGATGCGGACGGAAGATCTGGTGCAGATCAGCTCTGAAGGGCAGATCACGGCCCGGCGGCAGACCCGGCTGGACGCGCTGCTGCTGCGGGATGCACCTCTGCCGCACCCGGCCCCGGAGCAGTGCGCGGCGGCGCTCTGCGCCCATTTGCGGCAGTGCGGGCTCAACGCATTGCCCTGGGACGACGCGGCTCGGCAATGGCAGGCGCGTGTGACCCTGCTGCGCGGCCTGGAAGGCGAACCCTGGCCGGACGTGAGCGACGCCGCCCTGCTGCAAAGCCTGGAACTCTGGCTGGCCCCGGCGCTCGCGGGCTGCACGGCGCTTGCGGATCTGACTGCCGCGGCATTTACGGCGGCCCTGCACGGCCTGCTGCCCAAGCACATGGCGCGGCGCCTGGCGCAGGCGGCCCCACCCCACTGGCGCGTGCCCTCCGGGGCACTGCGGCCCATTGTCTATGGCGAGGAAGGCGGCCCGCGGCTGGCCGCCAAGCTGCAGGAATTTTTCGGCTGCACTGCGACGCCCGCCATTGCCGATGGGCGCGTGCCCCTGACCCTGCACCTTAATTCGCCTGCGGGCCGCCCCTTGCAGATCACCCGGGATCTTCCCCACTTCTGGCGGCACGGCTACCCGGCCGTGCGGGCCGAAATGCGCGGCCGCTATCCCCGCCATCCCTGGCCCGAAGACCCTGCCGCGGCAGAGGCCACGAGCCTCAGCGCCAAACGGCTGGCCGCCCGACACGACAAAAAACGCTGACGCCCAGGGCCGAATGCTTCGCCGCTCCGCAACGCCGCCTTGACACGCGCCGCCAGACCTTCTACACAGAACCCGTCGCGCTCATAGCTCAGTCGGATAGAGCGACAGCCTCCTAAGCTGTAGGCCCCGTGTTCGAATCACGGTGGGCGCACCAAGTTTTTCAAGCACTTACTGTTCTGCGGTAGGTGCTTTTCCTTTTGGGCACATGCCCCTATCTCTGAAATGCCGTGGCGGCTGCGCGAACAGACCCCCGCCTTGCAGGCGTAAGCGCAATTTATTGGAGCTGTTAAACGCCGGAACGCGCGTGTAGAAGCGTCTGCCCCGATCTTTAGTGTAGACCCGTGTAGACTCGTGTAGGCCCCCAAAAGCGCATGGCCGTAGAGCGGTTGCCCGAAATTGGAAATGTGCACAGATTCATGTGCACAAAAGAAAACGGGTCACTGCCGAAACAGTAACCCGTTGATTTCCTGGAGCCCTTGTCCGGGATTGAACCGGAGACCTCATCCTTACCAAGGATGCACTCTACCGACTGAGCTACAAGGGCGCGGTGACGAAGAGGATTTGTATCCTAAGCCTCCAGATTCGTCAAGCATTGCGGGCCGGATTTGCGTCAAAAAATTTTCTCGTCCCGGACCATGTCGAACCGGCGGCGCAATGCGCGGAACAAAGCCCGCGCGGCGTGGGGCGCAGCGTTGGCCGCTTTTTCCCTTCGGGCTTCCAGGGCCAGGGCGCGCAGCTCGGCCCGCGCCTTTGCCGCGGCGTCCGCGGCCGGATCGTCGCCGCCCGTCGCTTCAGCCCCAGCGGGCAGCGCGCCCAGCAGGGAGTCCAGCTCCGCCTCCGGGGCGGCGAGCAGGCGATGACGCCATTGCTCCGCCAGGTGCAGGGCCGCGCCCGCCGCCGCAGTCTTGGCCTGCCGGGCCTCCAAGGCGGCGCGCACGGGTTCCGGGTCCACCTCGCGCATGAGGCGGCCGATGAACTGCAGCTGCCTGCGGCGGCCTTCATGATCGCCAATGCGGGCGTAGAGCTCCAGGGCAGCCGCAAGGTCTGGCGGCAGATTGAGCGCGCGCATTTCCGGCAACGGCAGGCGGGCGAGCTCCGCCCCCAGATCCTGCAAAGCGAGGCTGGCGCGCTTCCTGGCCGAACGGCTGGGCCGGGGGGCCTCCTCCTGGCCGTCGGCGGACCACTGATGACGTCGGGCGCGGGGCATGGCCTAACTTTCGGGCCGCAGCAGGGGAAAGAGGATGACTTCGCGGATGGAGGCCGAATCCGTCAGCAGCATAACCAGCCGGTCAATGCCCACGCCCTGCCCCGCCGCCGGCGGCATGCCGTACTCCAGGGCGCGCAGGTAGTCTTCGTCCATGCTGTGGGCCTCGTCGTCGCCGGCCTCGCGCTCGCGCACCTGATCCTCAAAACGCAGACGCTGGTCCACGGGGTCGTTGAGCTCGGAAAAGGCGTTGGAAAGCTCCCGCCCGGTGATGAAGAGCTCAAAGCGGTCGGTGATGCCCGGGTTCTGATCGTTGCGCCTGGAAAGCGGCGAAATTTCCGTAGGATAATGGTAGATAAAATGGGGCTGGATGAGCTTGGGCTCCACATCCAGGTCAAAGAGTTTGGCCTGGAGTTTCTGCAGATTTTCGCTGTCCGCCGCCTTTTCGCCGCGCTGGCGGATATAGTCGCGTACGCGAGTGTAATCGTTGTAAAATTCCGGGCTGTGCCCCCCCACCTGGGTGAGAGAATCATAAAAACTCAGCCGCTTCCATGCGCCGGGGGTCAGGTCGATCATTTCGCCCTGGTAGGGCACCACCGTATCGCCGCAGGCCGTGCGCGCCAGATGGGCAAAGAGCTGCTCGGTGAAGTCCATGAGATCTTCAAAGGTTGCGTAGGCCCAGTAGAATTCACACATGGTGAATTCCGGATTATGGCGGGTATCGATGCCTTCGTTGCGAAAATTGCGGTTGAGCTCAAAGACCTTTTCAAACCCGCCCACCAGCAGCCGCTTGAGGTACAGCTCCGGCGCTATGCGCAGAAAAAGGTCCAGGTCCAGGGCGTTATGATGGGTTTTGAAGGGCTTGGCCGTAGCGCCGCCGGCCAGGGGCTGCATCATGGGAGTTTCCACCTCCATGAAGCCGTTGTCCTCCATAAACCGGCGGAACTCACGCACAATGAGGCTGCGCTTCAAAAAAATCTCCCGCGCGCGGGGGGTGACGATGAGGTCCACATAGCGCTGACGGTAGCGCATTTCCAGGTCTTTGAGCCCGTGGTACTTTTCCGGCAACGGCCGCATGGAGCGGGTAATGAGCTTGATGCGGCGGCAGGCCACGGTAAGCTCACCGGTCTTGGTGCGGAAAAGATGGCCGGATACGCCCACGATATCGCCCACGTCCAGCTTCTTGACGATGGCGTAGTCCTCTGCGGACATGTGCTCGCGCGAGGCGTAGCACTGGATGCGGCCCGTCTGGTCCATAAGGTGGAAAAAGGCCACCTTGCCGAACGAGCGCAGGGAAACAATGCGCCCGGCCACGGCAAAGACGTCCTCCTGCCGGTCCAGCTCCTCCCCTTCCAGGGGGCCGTAGGTTTCCAAAACCCAATTGATATCGTGTTGTTTTCGGAAATTATTGGGAAAAAGAGGCACGCCCGCGTCCAGCAGATCGCAGGCTTTGACCACGCGGTTCTTGACGACCTCATTGAGGTCGTCGCGGGCCGCGAAACTTTCCAGCATGGGCATAAAATAACTTGCGTGCGGCGACTTGGTGCCCAACTTCACCGCGGGCTTTTTACTTTTCTTTTCCCTTTCTTCCACGGAAACAACTCCTGCGCTGCCCTGAATTCAAAGAACTGTCAGGCTATGCTCTTCACGCCACGGCGTCAAGATTGAAGCGCAGGCGCAGCAGGGCCCCGGCCTCCTGCGCCGATGGCGGCCGTGGCCCACTTGTTTTTGCCATCCATAGAGTGTAAAAGAACTTTTTTGACCTCTAGGCCGCGCGACGCGCGGTATTTCAAGGGAAATCCATGCAAAAGTATACAGCCTCCTTTCTGGGGCGGGATTGCCCCGGCGTGGTGGCCACGGTCAGCCGCATCCTTGAAGAAACGGGCTGCAATATTGAGGAAGTGACCCAGACCATTCTTTCCGGCGAGTTTGCGGCCATTTTTGTGGTGGCCGCGCCCGATGGCCCCGACGCCGAGGGCCTGCGCCAGAAGCTCAGCGCCGGGCTGGCCGCCGCCGCCGTAGACCTTTCCGTGCTGGTGCGCCCGGCCGTCAAAGGCCAGTGGGGCACGGACCTGCACTGCGAACCCTTTGTGGTTACCGCCGACGGGCCGGACAAGCCCGGGCTCATTGCAGCCATGAGCCGCGTTTTCGCCCGGCACGGCGTCAATATTGAAAGCCTCAAGGCCATCCTGGGCGAGGGCGGGCCCAACCGCGCCCTGTTCGTCTTTGAAGTGATGGTGCCCGAAAGCGTCGATCTGGGGCGGCTGCGCCGCGAACTGGCCTGCGAAGGCCAGAAGCGCGACCTGCGCGTGAGCGTGCAGCACCGGGATATTTTTGAGGCCGTGCACCGGGTAACCCCATTTTAGTCAGGATACGCCATGCTCTCAGAACGCGAAATAACCAGCACCCTGAACATGCTCCGCAACGAGCATCTGGACGTGCGCACCGTCACCCTGGGCGTGAGCCTGTTTGACTGCGTGAGCCACGACCTGGACCTCTTCACCGCCAACGTGCGCGCCAAGCTGCGCCGCTACGCCGCCCAGCTGGTGGCCGTGTGCGACGATGTGGGCGACAAATACGGCATCCCCGTGGTCAACAAGCGCATCAGCGTAAGCCCCATTGCCGTGGTGGCCGCGCCTTTCGGCCCGGACGGCATGGTGCGGGTCTGCCGCGCCCTGGACGAGGCCGCCCGCGAGGCTGGCGTGGACTTTCTGGGCGGCTTTTCCGCCCTGGTGGAAAAAGGTTTTGCCAGCGGCGACCGCGCCCTCATCGAAGCGCTGCCCGAAGCCCTCTCCCAGACGGAGCGCATCTGCTCTTCCATCAATGTGGCCTCCTCCCGCAGCGGCATCAATATGGACGCCGTGGCCCTTATGGGCCGCCAAATCCGCGCTGTGGCCGCGGCTACGGCGGAGCGCGGCGGCATCGGCTGCGCCAAGCTGGTGGTTTTTGCCAATATTCCGCAGGACGTGCCCTTTATGGCCGGCGCTTACCTGGGCGTGGGCGAACCCGACGTGGTCATCAACGTGGGCGTTTCCGGCCCCGGCGTGGTAAAAAAAGCCCTGGACCGCGCCCGCGAGGCCGGCCACAACAGCAAGGGCGGCCGCCTCACCCTGCTGGACATGGCGGAGGTCATCAAACGCACGGCCTACAAGGTGACCCGCGTGGGCGAAATCATCGGCAGCGAGGTGGCCGACCGCCTGGGCATCCCCTTCGGCGTGGCCGACCTTTCGCTGGCCCCCACCCCGGCGGTGGGCGACTCCGTAGGCGAGATCTTCCAGAGCCTGGGCCTTTCCAGCATCGGCGCGCCCGGCTCCACCGCTGTGCTGGCCATGCTCAACGACGCCGTCAAAAAAGGCGGGGCCTTTGCTTCCTCTTCCGTGGGCGGCCTCTCAGGGGCCTTTATCCCCGTTTCTGAAGATTCCAGCATTGAAGCGGCGGCCACCTCTGGCCGCCTGAGCCTGGAAAAACTGGAAGCCATGACCAGCGTCTGCTCCGTAGGTCTGGACATGATCGCCATTCCCGGCGATACCCCCGCCAGCACCATTGCCGGCATCATCGCCGACGAAATGGCCATCGGCGTCATCAACCACAAAACCACGGCCGTGCGCCTTATCCCCGTGCCCGGCAAAAGCGTGGGCGAAGAAGTCTCCTTCGGCGGCCTGCTGGGCAAAGCCGCCATTATCCCCGTCACGCAGGGGGACGCTTCGGAATTCATCGCCCTGGGCGGGCGCATTCCCGCGCCCATCCACAGCCTGAAAAACTGACCTTCCGGCCCCGCCCCGATGGTTCGCGCCGTGGGGGCGGGCCGCTCCCTCCTCTATCCCATACACAGGGAGGACGCGCCATGCCCGCTGCCTTCCGGGTTGCCGCCCCCTATTTTTGCTACGGAGAAAAAGAAATCGCGCACCTCGCCCGGCGCGACGCGCGCCTGGCGCGCGCCATGGCGGCCATCGGCCCCGTGCGGCGCACCGTGCGCCCGGATTTTTTCGCCGCCCTTATGCACGCCATCGTGGGACAGCAGATAGCCACCAAGGCGCAGGAAACCGTCTGGGCGCGGCTGGAAACGGCCCTCGGACAGGTGACGCCGCGCACCGTGGCTGCCGCCGGGACGGAACTGCTGCAAAAACAGGGGCTTTCATTCCGCAAGGTGGGCTATATGCAGGGCGCGGCTGCCGCCGCCCTGCGCGGCGATCTGGATTCGGAAGCCCTGCGCCTACTGGACGATGCAAGCCTCTGCACGGCCCTCTGCCGTCTGGATGGGGTAGGCGTGTGGACAGCGGAAATGCTCATGCTTTTTTCCCTCCAGCGGCCCAACATCCTGAGCTATGGCGATTTGGCCATCCAGCGCGGCCTGCGCATGCTCTACCGCCACCGGGAACTCTCCCGCGAGCGCTTTGAGCGCTACCGACGGCGCTACAGCCCGTATGGCTCCGTAGCCAGCCTTTACCTTTGGGCCATTGCAGGCGGGGCCTTGCCGGAGCTGACGGACCCGACCGCGCCCTGCGCAGCCCGGAACGCCGCCGGGGAAAGGTAGTGTCCAGAATTTTTCGCACATTTCGTAGCGGCCCGCGCGGCAGGGCCCACAGCGCACGCCCACTCGGCTTTGACGCTGCCACTGCCGTTGCCGTCCCCCTGCCAGGATAATTGCAAAATGCAACTTCGCTACGCCGCCGCTATCGGCCCTCGCCGATTCCAGGGCATTTCAAAGTTGAAATGCCCGGCGGCTGCGTGAGCAGACGCCCGCTGCGGAGGCGTAAGCGCAATTTAGTTGCGCTGTTAAGCGCCGAAGCAAGCGTGCCGTAAACTTTGAGAATGCCTGTTCTCAAAATTAATCTGCTCCAGAGGCTCCAATCCGCGTGATGCGTCCGGCGGCAGGCATGGGTAACGGGCTGTGCGCCTTGATGTAGGCGGTCAGTACGTCCACGTCCGCCGGATCCGGCGCTTCTACGGGCACGCCCTTGGCCAGCATGGCATAGCCGTCGCCCCGTCGCTCCAGGTAGTCCACCAGTGCGACGCGATAACGGCCCTGCGGCGTCACGGGATGGGCGCCGCCGTACTTATCCACCATCTCCGCCATGACGATGCGGTTGCCCGACGGACGGGCGGGGGCGTATGCATAGCGCATGCCCGCCACCTGCAGCAGGGGAGAGCCCACGCCCTTGTGGTCCGCCACGCCGTGCTCCAGGGCCGCCAGGAGTTGTCCGCCGCTGAAATCCCGGATGATGACCCTGTTGCCGAAGGGCAGCACGGCCAGCATGTCGCCAAGGCTGAGCGTTCCACGCCGCAGCGGCGCGCGCAGGCCGCCGCTGTTGATGAGGGCGATCTGCGCCCCATGGGCGCGGCCATAGTCCAGCATGGAGTCAGTGACGACCATGCCGGCCAGACATTCGCCCCGACGACAGGCGTGAAGGCCGTCCCTGAACTCCAGACCGTTCACGCCCACGGGCACGGAAGTGAAGGCTTCAAGTCTGCGGGTATATTTTGCAATTTTGGCTTCCATAGCCGGATCCGGGGGAACGGACGCGTCCAGCGGCCGGGCCGCGCCGTTCCAGCGCAGAGGCACGCCCTCAGCGTCGAAGGTCACATCCAGCTCGCCCAGATATTTGGCCAAAGCCCCGGCGGTGACCACCAGCACGGGCTGCCCGGAAGGGGAATGCTCCACCAACGGGTACGGCCCGGCGTCGGACCCAGGGCCGAGATAAGTGTGGGTGTGCCCGCCCACGATGATGTCCACCCCGTCTACGTTGCGGGCCAGTTCCACATCCTTGGGCAGTCCCAGATGGGTGAGGGCGATGATGTGCCGCACGCCCTGGCGCTGCAGCGCTGTGACGGCTTTTTTGAGCGTGTCGGCGCTTCTGGTGAAGCGGGTTTCAGGGCAGGCCGAGGACAGGGTGCGCACACTGGGGTTGGCCAGGCCCACGATGCCAACCCTGACGCCCCGCACTTCCTTAATGATCCATGGAAGTACCGGCGCATCGCGCAGGGGGCAGCCGGGGCGCGCGTCCAGGTTGGCGGCAAGTACCGGGTAAGGTTGGGCGCGCACGAAATCTGCCGCGGCTTCGCAGCCGTCATCGAATTCATGATTGCCCAGGGTCATGGCGTCATAGCGCAGCAGGGCATTGATATCCGACAGCATGGGCCACTTGTTGACCGTAAAGAACAGCGTGCCCTGAAACTGGTCGCCCGCGTCCAGAACAAGCACATTGTCATGATCGGCGCGGGCGCGGTTTATGGCCGTGGCAAGTCGGGCGAGGCCGCCGGTGCAGCCCTCGGACTGCAGGCAGGCGTTGCCCTGAGCGTCGCGTCCGGCCAGATAGGAGTGCAGATCGTTGGTATGCAACAGCAGAAGTTCAAGACCGTCTTGCCGCCGCTTCGCCTCCTGTCCGGATTCCTGCGCTACGCCACGCTCGGCGTACAAGCAAAGAACAAGGGAGAGCACAGCCAGAAAAGACGCAACAGCTGCGGAAAAGCGGAGCCGGATCGAACGTGCAGGCATGGTGCCCCCCAGAAAAAAAACGCAGACAGCACTGGCCGACGCCAAGACAAAGCCGAGCTCCTTTTCCCACAGCATGCGGGCGGGCGTTCGGCCGGGAACAGGCGTTCCCGGTGTTGCTATACTCCACCCCTACGCAGCTTTTGGCAAGGCAGCGAGAGCGGCCACAGCGCCACGCGAATGTTTTTCACGTCCAACACCAGGGCAAAATCCTGCCAAAGCGGCCAGATAAACGGTCTGCACCCCGGCGGCGGGGCCGTTCTGCCGCCAAAGTGCTGGTCACACATGGCACAGGCTTTACTTGTAAGTGCCCATAAAAATGGGAAGATTACCCATAGGTAATCCTCCCAAAAAGAAGTAGCGTTTATGGGGAGGATTACCGAGGGGATAAAAACAAGAAGGGTTTATGTGTCTTTGTAACACATAAACCCTTGATTTTATGGAGCCGCCTGTCAGATTTGAACTGACGATCTGCTGATTACGAATCAGCCGCTCTACCAACTGAGCCAAGGCGGCGTATGGAAAATTGTTTTTTTGCGTCAGGGTCTAAGCAGGCCAGAAAAACACAAAATCCATCAGCCAAAACTGTGTGGTGATATTTTGATTTTTCTAACGTTAATCTACCCAAGCCCTCCGAAATCCTACTTATTACGCATCAGCTGCTCTACCAAGTGAGCTAAGCTGGCAACCGGCTACATCTGCCAAAAAAACCGCCGCATGTCAAGAGATTCTGCCCGGTTTTGGCCTGCTGCGCCACGGTCTTCTGCGGGCTCAGGCCCGGTGCAGCACCAGGGGGATGGCGTGCGTATTGCGGCACAGCTCTTCAGTGTGGCCCAGTTCCCAGCGCACGCTTTCGGGCTGCCAGTTGAGGCGCTCCGCCACCTGACGCGCCACCCCCGCCACGTTGAGGATGGGGTGGCGCTGAAAAACCTGGGGCAGGCCATAGGTCAGATTACAGGCCAGGCAACGGCCAGGACGCTGCCGCAGCTCAAAGGCCAGTTGCGCCTGCTCCGGCGTCACTTCGCGGCACACCAGCACGATGTCATACGCGCCTTCCTCCGCGCCGCCGAACAAGGCGTCGAAAAAGGCGTCCGCCCGGTCAGTCGGAAAAATTTCGTCCAACGCATTTTGATCCAAAGACTGCACAGCCATCAGAAACGCTCCGCCATTGCACAGCAAGGGCCGCTCAGCGCCAACCCCCGCCTGGTTACGCCATCGCCGGAAAGCAGGCGGCAAAGGCGGCCATAGGACGCCCCTGTCCACGCCCACAAGCCGGCGCAATCCTTTGCCAAAAAATAGCGCCGCTGCGCTCCTCGGCCGAAGCGCCGCCCCGGCCCTGCGCTGTCTGCCGCAGCGCCCTCAACTGATAAGCGCGCGTAGGCAGGCCGCATCCAGGCGGATATCCGCCCGCGGCACCGTCGCCAGAGAAAATTTTGTCAGCAGATCCTGGGGCCGCAGCGCCGCGCCGCTGGGATTGCACCCCGCCAGCCGCCCCAGAAGGCCCACAACTCGCCGGGCATCCACGCCGCGCTCCCGCAGCTCGCGCAGGGCAAGGCTGTGGTGCCGCTTGGCCAGCCGCTCCCCCGCCGCATCCAGCAAAAGGGGCACATGCGCATACGCGGGTACGGGCATGCCCAGCAAGCGCAGCAAAGCTATCTGCCGTGGGGTGGAAGGCAATATGTCCCGCCCGCGTACCACCTGGGTCACGCCCATAAGGCCATCGTCCACGGCCACAGCCAGCTGGTAAGCCACCACGCCGTCGCTGCGCCGCAGGGCGAAATCCCCACCGCACGCCGCCAGCGTGAAACGTTGCGGCCCCTGCACCGCATCCACGAAGTCGATGGGGTCTTCCGGGCAGCGCAGGCGCACGGCGGCGTGTCGCCCCTGGGCCAGCAGAGCCTGCCGCTGCGTCTCGCTCAGCCCTCGGCAGGTGCCGGGGTACGGCGCGCCGCGGTCATCCACATGAGGGGCCGCCGCCATCTGGCGCAGCTCCTTGCGGGTGCAGAAACAGGGGTAGGTCAGACCGGCCGCTTCAAGCCGCGCCAGGGCTGCCTCATACAGGGTGCCGCGCCCGCTCTGGGCATAGGGCGCGTGCGGGCCGCCCACATCCGGCCCGGCGTCCCAGTCCAGCCCCAGCCAGCGCAGATCTTCCAGAGCTGCGGCCGCCAAGTCCGGCTGGGAGCGCTGCGGATCAATGTCCTCCAGGCGCAACAATACGCGGCCGCCCTGGGCCCGTGCGGCCAGCCAAGCCAGCAGGAAGGCCCAGGCGTTGCCCAGGTGGAGCAGGCCCGTAGGGCTGGGCGCCAGCCTGCCGCAGCAGCGGAGCATAATGAAAAGCTATTTCTTGTTCCAGGGCATGGCCGCCAGCAGCAGAGCCAAGCCGCAGAAGCCGGTGACCCCGGCAAAGACCAGGCCCGCTCCCACAAAGGCTGAGAGCCAGAGCATGCCCGGCCAGACCAGCCCGCCCAGCAGCCCCAGCAGCACCAGGGAGCCCGCGCCGATCTGGATCTGCCGGAACATGGGCAGGGATTTACCCCCGCGCTCCACCGGCAGCCCTTTGGCGGCCCAGTTCTGCGTGCCGCCTTCCAGCTGATAGGCCGGGCCTCCGGCCAGCTGCTGGAGCAGGTCGCTGTCCATTCTGGTGCGCCTGCCGGAATTGCAGGTAAAAATAATGGGGACTTCCGCCGTGGCCGGACGCAGGCCTATCCAGCGGATAATGGAAAGGGGCGCGGCTTCGGCGCCGGGCAGACGCAACGCGGCCAGTTCATCGGGTTCACGCACGTCCACCAAGCGGGCCGTGCCTTCTTGCAGTTTTTTTTGCGCTTCTTCAGGAGAAATGCTATCAAGCATGAGAAAGCCTACGAATTGCCGCCCCGTTTTTTGAGAGCGGTCTTGGAAGTTTTGCCCACATCGCCCTTGGCCGCCACCTTACGCACGTCGGCAGATTTTTTGTCCGCCCTGGACGCCTTGGGGGCTCCTTTGGCGGCACGGTCCTTGCCGGACACATCCTTTTTGGCGGATCGGACGGAGGCTTTGTCAGGGGTTTGGGCGGCCTTGCCGCGCTTGGCGGCGTGAACGGCCTCGGACTTGGCGGAAGAGGAAGCCTTGGGGGAAGATTTGGCGGATCTGGCGGATTTGGCGGAAGTTTTGGCGACGCGGACGGCCTCGCGGCGTTTGCCGCTACGCTCGTTACTGGCTACCTGCACAATTTTGTCAGCCTTTTTGCGGGACTTGACGCCGGCTTTCTGTTTGCCCTTCGCCTTCTTGGCGGAGGAGAGATCGCGCACGGCCCGTTCTTCCGTAAAATCGTTGAGGCGGCGCTCAGCCTGGGCCACCAGGTCTTGCCCGCCTTCCATCTTCACGCGCCGCGCGCCCAGAAATGTGTTGCTGAAATAGGGGTCGTCCAGGGAGGTAATCCGCACGGTGGAGCGTCGGTGGGGGCTGTGGATAAATTTGCCGTCCCCCACATAGATGCCCGTATGGTAGCCCCGCCGCGGATGGCGAAAGGCCACGATATCGCCGGCCCGCATGTCCTCCACCCTGGTGATGCGCTTGCCCACTACGGATTGTTCCCGCGCGGTGCGCGGCAGGCTCACGCCCACGCTTTTGTACGCCCAGCAGACGAAACCGGAGCAATCGAACCCGTCAGGCGAAGAACCGCCCCGCACATAGGGCGTGCCCAGGGCAGAGCGGGCTTTGCTGATGAGTTGCTGGCTGGCCTCCTGCTGCTTGTTGTCAAAAGCGGCCTCATAGGACCGGCGGAACCGTTCCACACGCAGGGTCTCGTCTTGGGGGCCGCTTTGCTGCTGCCTGGCCGCGCAACCAAAAGCCAGGACGCAGGACGCGAGCAGCACGCCCAGTTTCAGGCACTTACCCATCCGCGCTCCGTATTGGGTTTGCGCCGCGCCGCAAGGGCGGGCGGAGTTTTTCTTCACTGGCGGACGCTCCGGGGCAGAGCAATCAGGCCTTCATGTCAAGCAAGGTGCCCAGCATGGCGTCGGCCGTGCGCACAACCTGTGCATTGGCCTCATAGGCGTGCTGCGTGGCAATCATCTCCACGGAAGCCGTTCCCAGGTCCGTGCCGCTGGGCGCGCCGACAATGGTGGTAACGTCGTACACGGCCTGCGCCGGGCTCACGGCGGACGCCCCGTTTGCCGCCTCAGGCCGCGCGGCGTCCGCTGCGGGCAACACCGCACTGAGACGCGCGCCAAAGCCCGCGGGCCCCGTGGCATAGGCGGCACGCCCAGGCTGAAAGCCGGCCGTGGAAACATTGGCCACATTGTGCGCCGTTACTGCCAGGCCCCAGGACTGGGCCGTCATGGCGCCCGCGGCTACGGCCAGACTGCTGTTGCTGCTGTTCGTCATAAGGGCACCTGGGTTGGTGTAGCACAAGAAACAACAGGTAGGGAAGAATTTTTTTAGACTCTATACATAACGATAAAAGTTATCAATAATATTCTTCTGGTGCCTGCCGCTGCTCACGGCTTACGTCGCCGCCGGCCCGTCGCTCTGCTCCGTCGTCGCGTACGGCCGCCGCACGGCGCTCAGGTCGCGCTCAATGCGGGCAAAGGCGTTGTGGTTGTGGATAGATTCCATGCTCTCCACCTCCACGCTGAACTGCTCCACCTGGCCGTGTTCCAGCAGGCGCTGCGCCACGTTGCGCACCACGTCCTCCACAAAGGCGGGGTGGGCAAAGGCGTTTTCCGTCACAAATTTTTCGTCCTCGCGCTTGAGCAGGGTATAGACCGCCGACGAGGCCGAGGCCTCGGCGATGTCGATAAAATCTTCCAACCAGGAGAAGGCCCGCATGCGCAGCCGCATGCGCACCAAGGCCCGCTGACTGTGCGCGCCCTCCTTGCTGATGGCCTTGGAGCACGGGCACACGGTCATGACCGGCACGTCCGCCTCCAGCACAAAGGATTGGCCGGAGTCGTCCAGCTCGCCCGTGAGGCGGCAGGCGTAGGCCACGGTGGCCGGGCTGCCGGAAACCGGAGCCTTTTTGGAGATAAAATAGGGGAAGCTGAAGCAGGCAAAGGCCCGCCGCGCGCCCAGGCGCTCCTTGATGGTCAGCAGCAGCCGCCGCACGGACTGGTAGCTGATTTCATCATTCCAGGCCTCCAGCGCCTCCACAAAACGGCTCATATGGGTGCCTTTGAAGGACGAGGGCAGGTCCACGCCCAGGTCCACCCTGGCCACAGTCTGCTGGCTGCCCCGGCTGCGGTCGCGCACCAGAAGGGGCAGGTGCAGGTCGCGCACGCCCACCCGGTCTATGTTCAGCGCCACCTGGGGGGCGTGGCTTTGCACGTCTTCCATCATGCCAGATCCTGCCCCGTTGTTGTGCCCGTGAATACCCCGTGCTTCACGCCCCGGCAGGAAATGAGCTTGTCCGCCAGGGCCCGCAGGCGGCGGGGTTCGCCTTTGAGCACCAGCACTTCCAAACAGTTGTAGTGGTCCAGATGCACGTGCAGGGTGGTGATGATCAGCTCGTGCTCGTCGTGCTGGATCTGCATGAGCTTGCGGGCCAGGTCGTTTTTGTGATGGTCATAGACCAGCGTCAAGGTGCCAGCGCCGTAAACGTCGTTGTGCCAGCTCTCCTCCACCAGGGCCTTGCGGATCAGATCGCGGATGGCCTCGGAGCGGTTGGGATAGCTTTTGCGCCGACAGAGTTCGTCAAACGGTTCCAGCAGGTCTTCGTCCAGAGACACGCCAAAGCGGGCCAGATTTCCCATAACATATTCCTGTGGCGGCTGTTCAGCGGAGCCGCCCGTTGCCGATGCGCCCGCCGCCGGAAGTTGGAAAGGCCGGGGCGCGGCGGATTTCCCAGACCCGCACGGTGACGGGCACAGGCTGGGCGTAGATGGGCTCCACAACGCGGCTGAAAACCTGCCGCCCCTGCCAGCCGCCGTTGTGCAGAGCGTGCAGAAAGGCCTCATACACAGTGCGGCCCGGCTCCGCCACCCAGGCCGCCCCGTCCGGGGCCAGGGCGCGGTCCAGAAAGTGCAGCACCGGGGCCACAAAGCGCTTTTCGTACATGATGTCGCCGCCCCAGACGCGCGCCATGCCGCCCTGGGCCACAGCGGGCCGCCGCCAGTCCATGACTGCCCATAACGGCTGGTCCACGTTGTTGCGGGCGGCGTTCCGGCGGGCGAAGCGCAGGGCTTCTTCCTCGTAGTCCACGGCCGTGACCCGCGCCCCCAGCCACTGCCCCGTCAGGGCTGTGAGCCCCAGGCCGCAGCCCAGGTCCAGGCAGGCGCGCCCGGCGATTTCCTCCCGCCGCAGGGCCAGCCAGTCGGCCAGGGCCACGCTGGCGGGCCAGAGTTCCGTCCAGTAAGGGAGGCGCTCATCGGCAAAATCGTCGGGGTCGGCGGTCATGGCTTCCCACAACGATTCCAGATCGGCCGCCCGCTCAAGCCGCCACAGCCGCCCCGCCGCGCGCACGGCAATATGCGGGCTGTAGGCGGTAAGCCCGTGCGTGCCCGCGGATTCCGGGGCATTGCCAGAGGGTTGCGGCGGCATCTTCACCGTGGCACCATAACGCATTGCCGCCGGGCTGTACAGGGCAGGCCCGCACCCTGCCCGCCGCCCCGCACGCAGGGCGCATCCCTGCAGATCGCGCCGCCAACCGGTTTGCCCGCCAGCCGTCGGCACGGTTGACGGCCGAGGGCTTGGCATGTATTGTTCCCCAGTTTTAGCAAACGGCGTCGGCAGGGCCGAGGCCGCCCTTCCCATCCCCAAAATCCGCAGGAAGATCCAATGCCCAAGCGTACGGATTTGCACAAAATTCTCGTCATCGGCGCGGGGCCCATCATCATCGGTCAGGGCTGCGAGTTTGACTACTCCGGCTCCCAGGCCGTCAAGGCTCTCAAGGAAGAGGGCTACGAGGTGGTGCTGGTCAACTCCAACCCGGCCACCATCATGACCGATCCGCACCTGGCCGACGCCACCTATGTGGAACCCATCGAGCATGAAACCCTGGCCACCATCATCCGCAAGGAACGCCCCGACGCCCTGTTGCCCACCCTTGGCGGTCAGACGGCTTTGAACGCCGCTCTTGGGCTGGCCAAGAGCGGCGTTTTGGCGGAATGCGGCGTGGAGCTCATCGGCGCGCGGGCCGAGGTCATTGAAAAGGCCGAAAGCCGCGAGCTGTTCCGCGAGGCCATGGAGCGCATCGGCCTCCAGGTGCCGGCCAGCGGCATTGCCCGCAGCATGGACGACGTGCGCCGCCTGGGCAATGTGCTGCCCTTCCCGCTTATCGTGCGGCCCGCCTTCACCCTGGGCGGCACGGGCGGCGGCGTGGCCTACAACCTGGAAGATCTGGAAGAGGTGGCCGCCAACGGCCTTGCCGCCAGCCCCACCTCCGAAGTCATGATCGAACAGAGCGTGCTGGGCTGGAAGGAAATTGAGATGGAGGTCATGCGCGACGCCAAGGACAACTGCGTCATCATTTGCTCCATTGAAAACTTCGACCCCATGGGCGTGCACACGGGCGACTCCATCACCGTGGCCCCCATCCAGACGCTCTCAGACGCGGAATACCAGAAGATTCGCGACGCTTCCATCGCCATCATGCGCGAAATCGGCGTGGAGACGGGCGGTAGCAACGTGCAGTTCGGCATTAATCCGGCCAACGGCGACCTGGTGGTCATTGAGATGAACCCGCGGGTGTCGCGCTCCTCGGCGCTGGCCTCCAAGGCCACGGGCTTCCCCATCGCCAAAATCGCGGCCAAGCTGGCCGTGGGCTACACCCTGGACGAGCTCAGCAACGACATCACCCGCGAGACCGTGGCCAGCTTTGAGCCGGCCATCGACTACTGCGTGGTCAAGGTGCCGCGCTTTACCTTTGAAAAGTTCCCCGGGGCCAAGGACGAGCTGACCACCTCCATGAAGAGCGTGGGCGAAGCCATGAGCATCGGCCGCACCTTTAAGGAAGCCCTGCAAAAGGGGCTGCGCTCCATGGAGATCGGGGCCACGGGCCTGGGCTTTAACTTCCGCGCCGCCCTGCCCGAACGCGACGCCATTCTGGAGGCCCTGCACAGGCCCAATTCCAAACGCATCTTCGCCCTGCGTCAGGCCCTGGCCGCGGGCCTGAGCGAGGAAGAAATCGTGGCCGCGTCCTCCTTTGACCCCTGGTTTGTGCGGCAGGTCAGGGACATCGTGGACATGGAGGCCCGCATCAGCGACTTCGGCCTGGCCAACGACATGACAGCCGCCAACCCGGACCTGCGCCACATCCTGCGCGAGGCCAAAGAGTACGGCTTTTCCGACCGGCAGCTGGCCGAAATGTGGAAACGGCCCGAAAGCGACATCCGCCGCCTGCGCAAAGAAATGGACATCGTGCCCACCTACTACCTGGTGGATACCTGCGCAGCGGAATTTGAGGCCTACACCCCCTACTTCTACTCCACCTACGAGCGCGGTGACGAGCTGGCGGTGGAAGACAGGCGCAAGGTGCTCATCCTGGGCGGCGGCCCCAACCGCATCGGCCAGGGCATTGAGTTCGACTACTGCTGCTGCCACGCCTCCTTTGCCCTGCGCGACGCGGGCGTCATGGCCATTATGGCCAACTCCAACCCCGAAACCGTGTCCACGGACTACGACACCTCGGACCGCCTCTACTTCGAGCCCCTGACCTTTGAAGACGTCATGAACATTGTTGAGAAGGAAAAGCCCGAAGGCGTCATCGTGCAGTTCGGCGGACAGACGCCCCTCAACCTGGCCGTGCCCCTCATGCGCGCGGGCGTGCCCATCCTGGGCACCAGCCCGGACGCCATTGACCGGGCCGAAGACCGGGAGCGCTTTCAGGCCCTCATCCAGAAGCTCCATCTGCTGCAGCCGCCCAACGGCACGGCCATGAGCCTGGAAGAAGCCAAGGCGGCGGCCGAACGCATCACCTACCCCGTGGTGGTGCGGCCAAGCTATGTACTGGGCGGGCGCGCCATGGCTGTGGTCTACGACGCTGCGGAGCTTGCCGACTACTTCCACGCCCAGGTGCCCCAGAAGCCGGAGCATCCCATCCTCATCGACAAGTTCCTGGAACACGCCGTGGAGGTGGACGTGGACGCCCTTTCCGACGGCAAGGACGTCTATGTTGCCGGCATTATGGAGCATATCGAAGAAGCCGGCATCCACTCCGGCGACTCGGCCTGCGTGCTGCCCTCCTACTCCCTCTCCTACGACCATGTGGCCAACATCGCGGCCCAGACCGAAGCCCTGGCCCGGGAGCTGCGCGTGGTGGGCCTCATGAACATCCAGTTCGCCATTAAGGGCGACGACATCTATATTCTGGAAGTGAACCCGCGCGCCTCGCGCACGGCCCCCTTTGTCTCCAAGGCCACGGGCGTGCCCCTGCCCTACCTGGCCACCCAGGTCATGCTGGGCAAAACCCTGGAGGAGCTGGACCCCTGGGGCCTGCGCAAAGGCGGCTTCGTCTGCGTGAAGGAAGCCGTGCTGCCCTTCCAGCGCTTCCCCGGCGTGGACGTCATCCTGGGACCGGAAATGCACTCCACAGGCGAAGTCATGGGCATGGGGCCGAGCTTTGGCGAAGCCTTCCTCAAAAGTCAGCTGGGCGCAGGCCAGGTGCTGCCCCAGGGCGGACGCATCTTCCTTTCGGTCAACGACAGGGATAAGCCCTATCTGCCTGAAGTGGCTAAAAAATTCGCCACGCTGGGTTTCCAGCTTCTGGCCACGCGCGGCACCGCCGCCGTGCTGCGCGCCCAGGGCCTGGAAGTGGAAGAGGTGCTCAAGGTCTATGAAGGCCGGCCCAATATCGTGGACCTGCTCATCAACCACGAGGTGGCCCTGGTCATCAACACGGCCTCTGGCAAGCACACGGCCAGGGATTCCAAAGCCATCCGACACGCGGCCCTTATGTACAAGGTGCCCTACTGCACCACCATCGCCGCCGCCAGGGCCACGGCCACGGCCATCGGCTCCCGCCGCGACGAGGTGCATGTGGAAAGCCTGCAGGAATACTACGCGCGCGAAGCGCGGGCATAGGCTACGGGCCACGCCCACGGGCGGGCCGATGCAGAAAGATATGACGCGCAAACTGCGCGGGGGTACAGTATGAAAGCATTGCTGGTGCTGGAAGACGGCTTTACGTTGGAAGGCAAATCCTTTACCGGCGACTTTGAAACCGGCGGCGAAGTCATCTTCACCACGGGCATGACAGGCTATCAGGAGGTGCTCACTGACCCCTCCTACTACGGGCAGATGGTCTGCATGACCTATCCGCTCATCGGCAACTACGGCATCTGCCCGGAAGACATGGAATCCGCCCGGGTGCACTGCGCCGCCTTTCTGGTCAAGGAATGCTGCAGGCAGCCTTCCAGCTGGCGGGCCGCCATGTCTTTGCCCGCCTTTCTCCAGCGCTATGAAACCCCAGGCATGGAAGGGCTGGACACCCGCGCCCTGACCCGCCACCTGCGCCTGCACGGGGCCATGCGCGGCGTCATCTCCACCAGGGAGCAGAACCCCCGCATCCTGCAGGAACGCGCCCGCGCCCTGCCCACCATGAAGGGCCGCAACCTGGTGCCCTTTGTGGCCGCCCGCACGCCCTACGCCTGGATCGACAACGCCCCGCAGGACGTCAGCCTGGACGAAAACGGCGCGTATGCCTGGCGCGGCACGGGCCTGCCCCTGCTGGTCTATGACTACGGCATCAAGTGGAACATCCTGCGCTGCCTCTGCGCGGCGGGCTTCGAGCCCCTGGCCGTGCCTCCGGATTTCAGCGCGGCGCAGGCCAAGGCCAGTGGGGCCCAGGGCGTGTTCCTCTCCAACGGCCCTGGCGATCCGGCCACCCTGACCAGCGAAATCGCCCTGGTGCGCGAGCTTATAGACATGTTCCCGGTCACGGGCATCTGCCTCGGCCACCAGCTCATCGGCCACGCCCTGGGCGGCTGCACGGACAAGCTCAAGTTCGGCCACCACGGCTGCAACCACCCGGTCAAAGACCTGACCACCGGACGCATTGAAATCTCGTCGCAGAACCACGGCTTCCATGTGGTGCTGGACGGCGTGCCCGATGTGGAGGCCACCCACGTCAACCTCAACGACAACACCCTGGAAGGGCTGCGCCACGTCAAGCTGCCCGTCATGAGCGTGCAGTACCATCCCGAAGCCGCGGCGGGCCCCCACGACGGGCGCTACCTTTTTGCGCGGTTTAAGGATATGATTGCCGCAGCCGTCAACGCCTGAGGCCCGGCCGCCGGCTCTGCCGGCCCCGTTACGCGCGCGGCCCTTGCCGGAATGCCTCGCGCAAAACAAGGGCCTTGCCCGTTGCGCGAACGCGCCGGGCGCAGCCGGCCCGGGAAGACGGCACTTGAAATGCCCCGGTGCTTGCGGCTATGCTGGGGCGACGTCCGCGCGTCTTTTGGCGGCCCTGCCGCCATGACCCCAACCCCAAAGGAGCTTCGCGTGAAAAAGACACTGCTGAGTCTGGCCCTGGCCCTGGCCCTGGCGGCGCCCTGCGCCCCGGCCCTGGCCGCCGACGACGGACCGCACACCACGCGCAATAACCCCGTGGAACAATTCACGGGAGCCGTCTGGCAACGCACCGAAGAATCTGAAAAAGCCTCCTTCCTCTTCGGGGTGGAAACCGCCATTACCGTGGAATACTTTGTTAACGCCAAACTGACCGAAAAAGCCGCCAAGGCCGGCAAACGCCCGGTCTACACCCTCTCCCCCTTTGAAAAAGGCTGGATGAAGGCCTTCAAGGGCATGAACCGGGCCCAGGTGGCGGCCGAAGTGGACAAGTGGTACGCCGCCAACCCACAGAGCCTCGACCGCCCGGTCATGGAAGTGATCTGGTATGAACTCATCGCGCCCCGTCTGGCCGCCAAGTAAGTGGCCGCACGGCAGCGCAAGGAGATTGCTATGAAAAAATTCCTGATGATCGGCCTTCTGGCCGCAGTGGTGGCCAGCGGCCTCGGCTGCACCAACATGAGCAAAACCCAGCAGGGCGTGGCCAGCGGCGCGGCCCTGGGCGCTCTGGGCGGCGCAGGCGTGGCCGCCATAGCCGGCGGCTCCGCAGGTTGGGGCGCGCTGACCGGCGCGGGCGTGGGTGCCTTGGCCGGCGGCATTATCGGCCACGAGCAAAGCAAGAACAAAGGCTGGTAACAAACCGGCCCGCCCGGCGGGGGGAAAGCCTCCCGCCACAGAGAGGCCGCCCTTGCCGGGCGGCCTTTTTTGTCCTGATCCGGCCCGAGCCCTGTGCCGGATTTCACTTGCCCAACGCTTTTTTTGGGCTCATAATTACAGGCAAATCCCCCCTAAAACCGGAGGCAGACATGAAGGATATTCGCAAGGTCGTCATCCCCGTAGCCGGATGGGGCACGCGCTCCCTGCCAGCCACCAAGAATATTCCTAAGGAAATGCTGCCCATCTACAACAAACCTGTCATCCAGTATGTTGTGGAGGAGGCCCAGCGCGCCGATATTGAAGACGTCATCTTCGTCACCAACCGGGACAAGAGCGTCATTGAAGACCACTTTGACTACAACCTGCAGCTGGAAGCCGTGCTCCAACGGGCGGGCAAACTGGACAAGCTGGCCGAGGTGCGCCGCGTGGCGGAAATGGTCAACATCATGTCCGTGCGCCAGAAAAAGCAGCTGGGCCTGGGGCATGCCGTGCTCTGCGCCCGCGAGCTGGTGCGGGGCGATCCCTTTGCCATTATGGTGGGCGACGACCTCATGTTCGGTGGCGTGCCCGGCATCGGTCAGCTCAAGGAAGTGGCCCTGGCCGAAAACATGCCCGTCATTGGGGTCATGGAAGTGCCGTGGGAAAAAGTCGACCGCTATGGCATTATTGACGGCGAAGAAGTGACCCCTGGCGTCTACCGCGTCAAAAGCATGGTGGAAAAACCCCGGCGGGAAGACGCGCCCTCGCGCCTGGCCATTGTGGGCCGCTACATCCTTACGCCGGACATTTTCGACTATCTGGAAAAAGTCACGCCCGGCCACGGCGGCGAAATTCAGCTTACAGACGCCCTGCAGGCCATGGCCCAGGAACGGGGCATAATGGCCGTGCGTATGACCGGCATGCGCTTTGACGCCGGCGACTGGGCCGAATTTCTCACCGCCAACATCTATTTTGCCCTGCAGGACGAAGAGCTGCGCTACGAGCTGCTGGACAAGCTGCGCAAGATCGTGCAGTTCCATTAGAGCAGATTAACTTTGAGGATATGCATTCTCAAAGTTTGCGGCACGCTTGTTTCGGCGCTTATCTGCGCAAATAAATTGCGCTTACGCCGCCACAGAGGGCTTCTGCTCACGCAGCCGCTACGGCAGGTCATGTGCGCCATGCGCCAGGGCCTGACTCCGTTCGCGCACAGTTCCCAAAGGCGCGCAGGCTGCCCTGCTGCGCGCCCGCGTTTTCCCGCCCCTCCGCAGGCCGCGCCCGCGGAGGGGTTCGTTTACACCCCAGAGAGCATTGCATGTACGCCACCGTTGCCCTGTTGAGCCCGCCCTACGCCAGTCTGAGCTACAGTCTGCCGCCCGAATTTCCCGTGGATTTCTGGCGGCCCGGCCTGCGTGTGGCCGCACCTCTGGGCCGGGGAACCCTGCGTGCCGCCGTGCTGCTGGAGACCAGCGCCCAGGTGGATCTGCCGCCAGGCGTCGCCTGCAAATCCCTGTTCTGGCCCCTGGAGGCCGCCCCCTTGCTCCCGACGGATCTGCTGGCCCTGGCCCAGGACCTAGCCCGACGCCAGGGGCTTGCGCCCGGCCACATCCTGGGGCATGTGCTGCCCGCGGGCCTGCGCAAAACAGACGTGCGTCTGCACTGCCTGCAGGAGGGCCGGGCAGCAGTCTGGTCGCTGGCGCGGCTGCGCGCGGCGGACCAGGCGGCCCGGACGGCCCTGGCTGCTGCCCTGCTCTCCGGCGCGGCCCGGCTGCTCCCCCCAGGCACGGACGCGGCCAGCACCGAGCTCTGCCTGCTGCGCGCGGACCCGCCCTGGCCTGTGCGGCCTGCCGCCGCCCGGCAGATTGCTGTGCTGGAGTATCTGCACGCCCACGGGGCCGTGTGCCGTCGGCAGGTGCTTCGGGATCTGGGCCGGCAGGCCGCTCCGGCCCTGCGCGCCCTGCTGACCGCCGGGCATGTGGCCCTGAGCCGGGAGGATGCGGAAGACCCGGCGGACGCCCTGGAACAGAGCCTGCTTCCGCCGCCCCCGGCCCCCTTTGCCCTCAATGCCGACCAGGCTGACGCCCTGGCCGACCTGCTGGCGGCCCTGCAGACCGACGCGCCAGCCTCCCGCCTGCTTTTCGGCGTGACGGGCAGCGGCAAGACGGCCGTGTATCTGGAGCTGGCCAAGGCCTGCCTTGCGGCGGGCAAAAGCCTGCTCCTGCTCGCGCCGGAGGTGGCCTTAGCGCATAAACTCAGGCGGGACGCGGCCTGCGCTCTGCCCGGAACGCCGCTCTACTTCCACCACGGCTACCAGACCCCGGCGCGGCGGGAAGCCACCTTCCGTCAGCTGGCGGAGCGCAAAGAACCCTGCCTGGTGGTGGGCACACGCTCCGCGCTGTTCCTGCCCGTGCCGCGTCTGGGCTGCATTGTGCTGGATGAAGAGCACGACGGCTCCTTCAAACAGGAAGAAAGCCTGGCCTATCAGGCCAAGGAGGTGGCCTGGTTCCGTGCGGCCCAGGCCCGCGGCCTGCTGGTGCTGGGTTCAGCCACGCCGGATCTCAAGACCTTTTATGCGGCGGAAACCGGCCGCCTGCCCCTGCTGCGCCTGCCGCGGCGCGTAGGCGGCCGGGATCTGCCGCCGGTGGAGCTGGTGGACATCAGCGGCCTTGCCCCTGCGGCCGGGCAAGGCATGCTGGCTCCGGCCAGCGAAGAGGCCTTGCGCGCCGTCGTCTCCAGGGGGGAGCAGGCCGTGGTGCTGCTCAACCGCCGGGGCTACGCTCCCCTTATGTACTGTCTGGACTGTGGCCGCGTGCTGCGCTGCCCCCAGTGCGAAATCGGCCTGACCTACCATAAGGGGCTGGAGCGCCTGGTCTGCCACTACTGCGGCTACAGCCTACCCTTCCCTTCGCCCTGCCCCCACTGCGGCGGTACGGACTACCTGCCCCTGGGCGAGGGCACCGAACGCCTGGCCGAGCGCTTGGGCGTGCTGGCTGCCGGCCCCGTGCTGCGCCTGGATCGGGACAGTACCCGCCGCCCCGGCCGCATGGAGGAAATCCTCGCCGCCTTTGCCCGGCAGGAAGCGCCCATCCTGGTGGGCACGCAGATGCTCTCCAAGGGGCACCATTTCCCGCAGGTAACCCTGGTGGTGGTGGCCGACGCGGACCTGGGGCTGAACCTGCCGGACTATCGGGCGGCGGAGCGCACCTTTCAGCTTCTGGTGCAGTCCGCGGGCCGGGCCGGCCGGGGAGAAAAGCCCGGCCGCGTGCTCATCCAGACCCGCGACGTGAGCCACTACTGCTGGGAATTCGTGCGCACGGCGGACTACGAAGGCTTTTACCAGGCAGAGCTGGCCCGCCGCCGCCTGCGGCGTTATCCGCCCTTCGTGCGCCTGGCCCTGGTGCGCATTTCTTTTGAAAAAGACGCTCAGGACGGCCCCCCGGCCCTGGCCGAAATGGCCGCCGCCATGCGCGGCAAGGCCAAGGAGCTGGGCGTGCAGATGCTGGGGCCCGCCCCCGCGCCTTTAGCCCTGCTGCGCGGGCGCAAGCGTTTTTCCTGCCTGCTCAAAGCGCAGGACTGGCAGGCCCTGCGGCAGGTCTTTTTTTTCGCGCAGCGGCAAAAAGCGGCCGCGCGGCTGAGACTTTTTCTTGACCTTGATCCCGTAAATATGTTGTGAATCTCCTTCGTATCCGCGCCGCGGCGTATGGTCGACGGCGCATTTCTCAGCACGTCATTATAGGGAATTGGAGGAGCAATGCGGGGTCTGCGCGCGTGTGTTTTGGGCCTGGCGCTGGTGTTATGCTGCGCGTCCGTGGCAGGGGCCGAGGGGTTCGCCCTCAACGAATGGAGCGCCAGGGGCGTTTCCCTGGCAGGCGGCATGGTGGGCCGGGCCGACGACCCTTCGGCCCTGGCGTACAATGCGGCCGGCATTACCCAGCTGCCGGGCACGCAGGCCATGGGCGGATTTGCCTTTATTGCGCCCTCCGGCAGCATCAAGGCCGATATGCAGGACGGCAGCGATCACACCACCTACACCAAACCCGCTGTATGGACAGCCCCCCACGCCTACCTGACGCAACAGCTCAACGAGCGCGTCTGGCTGGGCCTGGCGGCCTTTTCCCGCTTCGGCCTGGGCAACAGCTTTTCCGGCAACTGGGACGGCCGCTACAATGTCTATGACGTGGGCGTGCAGACCTTTTCCTTTGTGCCCACCCTGGCCGTAAAGCTCAACGACGTGTTTTCGGTTTCCGCCGGGGTGGAAGCCATGTACGCCCACATGTACCTGGGCAACAAAATTCCCACCGTCACCTCCACGGGCCAGCGCTACGACAACGACATGCAGCTGGAAGGCACGGGCTGGGGCATGGGCGCGCAGTTCGGCCTGCACATGCGCCTCAACGACCAGTGGTCCGTGGGCCTGAGCTACAAAAGCCAGGTAACCATGCGCCTGGACGGCGATGTGGAATTTGGCCATCACGACCAGAACATGCTTATCAAGATGGGCCAGCACCTGCCCCGCGCCGAGGATTGCTCCGCCAACACAACCCTGCAGCTGCCCGATTCCGCCGCTCTGGGCATTGCCTACAAGCCTCTGGAAAACCTGAGCTTCGAGGTAGGGGCCGTGTGGACGCGCTGGTCCACCTACAACGCCCTGAACATCTACATGGATAACGGTTACGGCTCCGTCAACAACAAGGAGTGGCGGGACGGCTGGAACTTCAACGCCAGTGTGGAATACCGCCCCCTGGACTGGTGGGCTCTGCGCGCCGGCTTTGCCTATGAAACGCCGGTACTCAATGAAGACCACGCGGACTACATCATGCCGGTCAACGGTCGCCAGATGCTCAGCCTGGGCACGGGCTTCGCCTGGAACAACTGGACCCTGGACCTGGCCTACGCCCATTTCTGGATCAACAGCACGGACTATGACCGCACCGACGCCAACGGCATCCGCAACCAGCTCACCGGCATCCGCGGCGGGCACTCGGAAAACGTCTCGGCCAACGTCTACATGGTTTCCCTGGCCTACGCCTTTTAGAGCATTTTAACGTTGAGAATATGCAGGTCAAGGGTTACAACACGCTCGTTTCGGCGCTTACCAGCGCAATAAATTGCGCTACGCCTGCACGGCAGGCGTCTGCTCACGCAGCCGTCAGGGCATTTCAACGTTGCAAGTCCATACTGCCGCCGCCAGCGCAGGCCCGATGCGCGCAAGCGGCTGGGCAAACAGGCGTGGGCACAACGGCGCAGGCGCGGCCAGCCCGCCATGGCCGAAGCCGCCATCCAGCGCAATACTCCTAGTTGTACACTGAAGTATAGAAAAGTTATTGACAATCTCTAACAGCTGCGCCAGAGTGGTGGCTGCCCTTGACATTTGTGAGGGACAGCACACAGGAGGACTGCCATGAAACGCATCATCGCCGCACTGGCACTTGTTTTGACCCTGGCCCTGCCGGGCATGGCCGCTGCCGAGGGCACGGGCATGTATCTGGCTCCTAAATTTCTTATGAGCATCCAAAGCACCGGCAATACCGAGCGCACCGACGCCTTGGCCGGCACCGGCGTGGACAGCTACAATCAGTTCACCCTGGGCGGCGCCTTTGCCCTGGGCTACGACTTCTGGCCGCAACAGATGCTCCCCTTGCGCGCGGAAGTGGAATTCGCCCTGCGCGGCAACAACGAAAAAACCTGGAGCGACGGCGGCCAGTACATCCAGGAAGTGAAAGGCACCTGGAACAGCTCCACCCTTTTCGCCAACCTGTTCTGGGATTTCCACAACGACTCGGCCTTCACCCCCTATGTGGGCGCGGGCCTCGGTCTGGCCTTCAACTATGTGGGCTATGACTTTACCGACAATAACGGCAACAAGTTCTCCGCCGACGACCGCTTCACCAACTTTGCCTGGAACGTGGGCGCGGGCGTGGCCTACAACTTCAACGAAAACTTCGCCATTGACGCCTCCTACCGCTTTGTGGGCCTGGGCTACAACGAAGTGAGCGCCACCAACGGCGGCCGCAAGTACGAAATCGGCAACCGCCCCTACAACAACGAATTCATGGTGGGCCTGCGCTTCGCTTTCTGAGCAGCCCCCCCCAACCGCTTTTGCTCCCAGCCCCGGCCCTGCCGGGGTTTTTTTTGCCCTCACCGCCCCCCAAAATGGCACCAGAGCGGTGTGCACATGCCGGCCAAGGACACGGCGTGGCCGGCATGTTGGAACGGGCTTCTTAATAAACCACGTCGGCGGTGCACTCTGGCGTGCTGCTGTAAGGGGAAAAAGCCGCTTGGCTGCGACAAGCCGAGGATGCCTTCTCAACGGCACCCCGGGCACTCGATCAGATTACCTTTGAGAACAGGCATTCTCAAAGTTTACGGCACGCGCGCTTCGGCGCTTAACAGCGCAAATAACTTGCGCTTACGCCTCCCCAGCGGGCGTCTGCTCACGCAGCCGCCAGGGCATTGCAACGTTGAAAAGCCCTAAAAGTGGCCATCCGTCAGCCATGCAGGCAGGTTTTCTTCCGTGAAAAGGTGCAGCCCGTTTTTTTGCAGCAACGGGCCCCACAGGCCATCGCCGGGCCGCAACGCGCCGCTGAACGTGCCGTCGTACACCTGGCCCAGCCCACAGGAAGGCGAACGGCTTTTAAGGATGGCCGCCGTGCAGCCCTGGCGCAACGCCAGCGCCGTGCCCCTTTGCGCACCCAGCACAAAGGCGGCCGTCAGATCACCCCCGGCACGGGTGCACACCCGACCCTGGCAAAGCTCACAGGGCGGACGCGGCACGCTCAGACCGCCCAGCCATTCCGGGCAGGCCGGCACAGCTCGCCCCAAAGCCACCAGGCGCACCACAGGCGGGCAAGACACGACTCTGCCGTCATACCGGCACGGAACGCCCGCCAGGCAAGCGCTGACTACAAACCGGCTTTTCACGCAATGACATCCTTTGGGGCGCACGACGATGCTGCGGATGCAAATCCTGAAGTCTGCAATAGAGCAGATGAACTTTGAGAATATACATTCTCAAAGTTTCCGGCACGCGCCTTCCAGCGGCTAACAGCGCAGTAAATTGCGCTCATCCTCGGCGGGTGTCTGCTAACGAGCTGACACGGCATTTCAAATTTAAAATTCCCTAGTATCTTGCGGATGTCTGGCAACGGCAAAAAGCCCTTCCGACGCAGGTAACCGCGCAGAGACATTCACGCCTTTGCGGCGGGCGTTGTGCCGGCTTTTCGCGGTTGCCCGGCGTGCAGCCACTGCAGGCAAACCTGGCACAACAGACATGAGCGCAACCCGCCCGCAAAAAGCCGCTCGCTTGTGATGGACAGCCCCAGCAAGCTGGCTCTGCCATCACAAGCGAGCGGCGAAAGCTGTGGCGCGCGTTTGAAAAGAAAAGGCCAAAAGCCCCTTCCGTCAGGCGTCGGCCTCTTCGGTGGCGGGCAGCAGGGCCGCCTCCCACAATTCCTGATAATACATGCTGGTGCCGGGATTCCAGGCCGTGGCCGTAGCGTGATCATAGCTCTCCGTGATGGGCCAGTCGGTATGAGGAGCCAGCGCAGCCTCAAAGGAGGGCGCTTCCACCACGGCTTCATATTCCAGGTTCAGCGTGTAGTTGGGGCCTTTCAGGTAACGCAGATGATAGCGCGGCATAACGTATCCTTACTGATGCGAACACCGGGAGGGGGCGAGCCCCTCCCGGTGCGTTACAAGCCGGAATGCAGCTCCGCCTAGTGTGTGGTCATCACAAACTTGCTGATGAGGAAGAGCACCACCAGCAGGACAATGCCCAGCCCGATGCTCCAGTGCACCAGCTTCAGTTCAACGGGATCCAGGGGTTCATACTCCATTTTCTGAATTTCTTCATGGAGTTTCACTTCGTTGTTATCCATAACTGTAACTCTCCCTTCGTTGGACTACGCACCCACCACAGGCGGGGTCATGCCGTGGAAGAAGGCATAGGAAATGAACAGACCGATCCAGATGATGAAGCCGAACAGGCACACGATGTACACCACGGCCAGACGGCCGATGCCTTCTTCCTTCAGCTTGTGGAAGTTGGAAACCAGGCCGATGCTGAAGAAGGTCAGCAGGAAGAAGAGCACGCGGAAGCCGTTCATGGCGCCGGACATGGCCTTGCCGAGCTTATGCAGGTCGGGCGAGGACAGGCAGATAATGAGCAGGATCAGGAAGGTGCCCAGGTAGCCCAGAACGAAGCGGGGGAAGCGGTCCATCACGTCGCCCCAGGTCATGGTGCGCTCGCCGCGGGTCTTGTCGAACTTGGCGGTCCAGATGTAGGCCAGCACCAATGCCCAAACGCCGATGAACATATCGATGAAGATTTTGACCGTGGTGGTCACCATCACGATCCAGCCGGGCTCCCACTGGGTGCCGAGGCCGGCCATCTTGGCCAGAATCAGCGATTCCGTGATGGCGCCGCTGGCGATGGCGCCGCCGTCGGACTTCACCGCAAGGCCCATCCAGCCGCCGGCCACCATGGGTTCCGAATACAGGAAGTACTGTGCCGCAAAAGGCAGAATCAGCATTTCGATGCAGGTAAAGACCACCACCAGCGAAGACACCATGATGGGCACCACAGGCCGGGCGCGGATGGCGCCGCCCGTGGCGATGGCCGCGGAGACGCCGCAGATGGAAATGCCCGAAGCCAGAGGCGCGGCCCATTCTTTATTAAATTTGAAGTACTTGCGAGAGATGTAGTACACAAGGGCCCAGTAGAGCAGATACGCTTCCACAATGGCGCACAGGCCCCGGAAAATGATGTGCCCGGCAAAACCGGCGGCATTGGCGGCCTTGACGCCCAGTTCTGCACCCAGGATAACAATGGCGATTTTAACGAAAAGCTCCGGCCGGCAGGCGTCATGCAGAGATTCCGCAAAGCCGGGGGCGAAGTTGCCGATGGCAATGCCCATGAGCAGCGCCACAATGAGGCCCGCTTCCGTACTCAAACCAAGGGACCACGTGATGCCCATTTTGCTGAGCTGCGTGGGGTTGGCGGCCACATAAGCATTGGCCCCTACCGTGTAGCAGGCGATGGCAATGAAGAAAATGATGGTGAAGCCGTAAATGAACTTGCCCACATTCCCTTTCATGGTCTTAACGCCTATGGCGAGCAAGGCCGTGATGAACACATAGCTGGCCACCAGGGCTCCCCAGCCGGGCAGCATGCCTTTGGTGGCCGAGCGCCAGCTGTCGATGGGGTTATCGACCCACATGCCCATTTTCAGGACCCAGCCCAGCGGATCCAGGCCGATCATCTTGCCGAGGCCCAGAACGAAGATAAAGCAGCCAATCAACAGGGCGACTTTATCTTCATTAAAACCTGCCTTTGTTGATGCCATACCCAAACTCCTCCATTGCAGATTATGCAAGTGAACCTAAAACACCACCCTGCCGTCACCTCCCGGCCACAGCAACCGGCTTGTATCAGTTTGATACATTATGGCTGGGCAACGGGATTTGCCGCGGTGACGACAGGGAAACCACTGAAGCTCACTGACCGTCCGCGTGTCGGGACCGCAGTGGCGCCTCCAGGTCAACTTACCTGTATACTCAATATTGTCAAGCATTCGTTCAAAGTTTAACAACCGGGGCCCAGCCGCCCATTCTCCCCCCTATCGCCCCCCATGTATGAACTTTTTTAAAAAAATGCTGCTTTTTTGTTGACAGCCCCCAGGCTTTCACATATACCCATCTCTCGCGTTGGGCTGTCGTTCAATTGGCAGGACGGCGGATTCTGGCTCCGCTAATCAAGGTTCGAGTCCTTGCAGCCCAGCCACATATAGGGTGTCCCCATCGTCTAGCCGGCCCAGGACAACGGCCTTTCACGCCGTCGACAGGGGTTCAAATCCCCTTGGGGACGCCAATTGATTCCAAGAGGTTATAGTCAAAACCTCACCAGATACCCACATGGGGTTAGCCCTGGGGGTTAGTTTTGAAAAAGGCTGCACTTACGTGCAGCCTTTTTTCGTTTCCAGATAAGAAAGCCTGAAGCATGTTCTCTACTCCGTTCCAGTTGGGGTGAATTTACCGCAAATCAGTCCCTGACTGAGGCGAACCACGCCTGCCTTTGCCCCTCCCCCCTGCTTCTCTTCATTTTCATTTGTAAAAGAATCCTTTTTCCGTGAAAGCGCGGAAGGGGCAGGAAAGGGGTGACAACTTGCAGGGCCACGGCTTGCCAATGCGCTCAGGGCATCCGAAACTTCCGCAAATGCTCCAAGGCTGTGCAGGTACCTGTCCGTAGTTGTCTGCTTTTCATGCCGCAGGGCGTGCTGGATGGCAAAGAGACTCTTGCCCTCCTGGGCCAGAATGGTGGCCGCCAGATGCCTGATGGCATGAAACCCAAATGGTTTCACCCTGGCCTTGGCACAAAGCCTTTTCATCACGTGGGCTGCCGTTTTATAGGGTTGCCCGACGTACGGCTCAACCGGGCAGGTGAACACATGGCTCCCTTTGCCCTGGCGGTATTGCCACAGCCAGAGCATGGTAGTGCGCACGTTCTCATTCATGGGCATTTCGTCACGTTTGGCCGTACCTGTGCGGGTTTTGCGCGTTGTTAGCACAACGGTGCCGCGCTCAAAATCCACATCCTGCCAAGTCAACTTGAGCAGTTCGCCTTTACGCGCTGCGAGGTTGAGAAAGCAGCAACGTATAAAAGTTGACAACGGCCCGGAATTTAGTGGCAAGGCACTGGATGCCTGGGCAGTTGCGCATGGCGTTGCGATAGAGTTTTACTCGTCCGGGGAAACCCACGGACAATGGGCATATTGAAAGTTTTAACGGGAAATTCCGTGATGCATGTTTGAATCAACATGTGTTTTTATCCGTACATGACGCCCGTCAAGCAGTTGAAGCCTGGAGGCAGGATTACAACCAGCGGCGGCCGCACAGTTCGCTGGGCTGGCTGACGCCAGAAGAATTTTGCCGGCAGAACAGAACCCA